>CAYWND010000016.1:0-16093 GCA_964459085.1 uncultured Oceanibium sp.
CGACCAATGGTTGCACCGCCTCAATCATCAGCCCGACGGCGAATATGCCGATGACAATCGGGACCGGTCGCAAACGTCCGGCCATCGCCGCGGGCCCCGAGGCGGCGGCATAGGCCAGTACGTGCAGGATCTTGTCGCGATCACCCGGATCGCCAGCGCTTCCCTGGGGGGAAAGACTGGCCAGACAGATAGCCGTCAGACATGCGACGGTCAGCCAGGGCCAGTAGCGGCGATTGAATGCCTCCAATCGCTTAAATGTGAGGGATATGGGCTGCATGCTTGCGTGATTTGGTGCAATCTTGGCGGCATGAAAAGCCTTTTTGTATGCCTGTTGATTTTCGCGGCACTTACCGTTGCAGCAACACCGCGCGCAGCAGCTCAGGGGTCGTTCTTTGATGGATTGCCGCCCGATACCCTGTTTGCTGCGCCCAAGATCTCGCAGACGCTTGCCGCCACCGAGCGGCTTGTCAGTACCGGGCAGACGGAGCAAGCGCTGGAAGTAATCCAGGATCTGCTGGCGGCGCATCCCGATCTGGGGGTCGCGCATGTCGTCGAAGCGGCAATCCACGCCAAAGACGGACGGCCAGATGCTGCGCTGGCCTCTCTCCGGGCGGCGGCAGAGACAGGTCAGGCCTACCTTGCCGTGTTTCTGAAACACTCGAGATTCGCATCGGTGGCATCCCTGCCCGAGTTTACCCAGGTCCGGCAAACGCTGGAGGCCATCACACCGCCGCCCCTGCCGCCGCCCTACCCGATCACCAGCGGCATCGCGCCGATCGGGGCCAGCAACACGTTCTGGGTGCCGCGCATGGGCCTGTTTCTGAGCCGTTTCACGCTGGACCCGTCGATGGCCGAGCGCCCGGTACTGGCCGCCGATCAGGACACCGACGCCCACCAGTTATTGCGCAACCTGAATGCCCGGGGACTGGCTGCGGGCAATGTCGGGGACCTTTACGACAACCGCGACCGCACGCACTCGCGCTTGCCGCCCGAACACTACCCTCAACTCGCCAGAACGGCCTATTCCGAGGCTGCAAGGGATCGCGGTCTGGACTATGGCATTGCCGGGCTGGTGCAGACGAACATGATCACCATCGGAAATTCGTCCACCGCGGTGACCAGCGGCCCGCGGCCGGGCAGTCTGGGACGGGTCGCGATGACATCGGGACATGTGGACACCCTGTTTCGCGATTATCGGACGAACCGGATCTATATGTATCCTGAACACCGGGATCATGACCCCGATTGGGGCGATATGTTTCCCGCGAACCTGCCTTACCTGATCATCCCTCAGGGATCGTCGCGCAGCGACAAGCCGTTTCTCGATGCGTTGGCCCTGACGCTGGCCGCGTTTCGCCCCGACACCAAGGACAGGCTGCGGGACGAGGGGCTGGTGATTCCAACGTTGCAGATGATCATGCGGCGCAGCCTTGCTCAGGTCCAAAGCCGCGAGACCTACCTGGCCGGGCCGGCCCACCCGGTGGTCTTTGATGCCAAGATGCTGCGCCCCGGCCGGATGGTGTCCCTGGCCAACGCAATTCAGCCGACGGACATCCCGCCCAGGGTGGATCTGGTCGTCGAGCGGGACCTGGATACACCCCGGGGACAGGATTATCTGAACGCCGCCGCAAGCGAAGACCTGGCGACCACGGGGTCGGCGATTGCGCGGGTCTGGCGGTCGAGGGCGTATGAACGCGAGATGATCGTCGACGCCTCGACTACCAAGGATCCCAACGACCGACCGCTGACGTTTACGTGGAGACTGTTGCAAGGCGACGCCAATCTGATCGATATTGAGCCGCTGGACGAGGCCGGCACCCGGGCCAGAATTACCCTGCGCTGGCATGACAGGATCCGCATCGGCCCCGGTCGCGCATTGGAATCGAGCCGTATCGACATCGGTGTTTTTGCCAACAACGGCGTCCATGACTCCGCCCCGGCCATGATCTCGGTCGCCTTCCCGACGCATCAGAACCGGATCTACGAACCGGTGGGACCGGACGGCGCTATGCGGCTGGTGTCGATCAGCTATGACTGGCCGGAAGGCGGACGCATGGACAGACGCCTATACGCCCGTGGCAGCTGGCAGGACGCGCTGCAGTATGACGAGCATGGCCAGCTGACCGGTTGGACGCGGCAGAGGCGCGATGGCTCGCAGGCCTCCTTTACCGCTGATGGGGCCGAGATCACCGAACGCGGCGCGGATGGACAGCCGACACGCCTGCGCCTTGTGCAGTATGTCCGCACCGAAGAGAAAATCCCGCAACTGCTGGAAAAGCCCGGCGCCGAAAAGGCGGTATCTCAGTAATAGCCGTACTTGTCGGTGGCGTACCGGCACTTGTTCAGCACCACGCCCAGAACGTTGGTCTGGGCTGCCAGTTCACGCTCGCACCGGTCGACATCGTCGATGGAGGTGTTTTCGGCCGCCGCCACCAGCAATACGCAATCCACGTGCGGGACAAATGCCATCACGTCGTCGTTGCTCATCATCGGGGGCATGTCGAACAGGATGACATCAGGGCCGAGCGTCTCGTCCAGATGCTGCAAGGCGGCGCCTGCGGCGGAATTCTGCAGCAGTTCGGCCGGATGGCGCGACGGGCGTTCGTTGGTACCGATGGCGAGGTTTTCGCCGTACCTCACGAAGTTTGCATCAATCTCGCCCGTGCCCTCGAGCACTGCGGCCATCGAGTGAACTTCCTTCAGTCCCAGCAGCTTGCCCATCTGCGGGCGACGCAGATCGACATCCATTACGACCGTGCGGGTGTCCTGCTGATAGGCCAGCGCAAAGGCCAGGTTCAGGCAAGTTGTGGTCTTGCCGCAATTCGCGCCAGGAGATGTGATCGCGACCGTCGTCCATCCGTTTGTCCGGGTGTGCTGCAACAGACGTGTCCGCATCATGTCATAGGCAACGTGGGCGGGATCAGACCGCTCGTAGGAAACGATGCGGTTGCGGCGCATGCGGGCGGGATCGGGCTTGAATGCGGTCAGGTCCTGCCAGACCGATCTGGCGTCAGACAGGTGGAACCGCGGCGCACGGGGACCGGTCGGCTGCGTGACGATCGACGGCGCGCTGTTGGGCTGGCTCTGCGGTTCGGCTGGGCCTGTCACAGGCGGTGTTTGGCGTGCGCGGGGGGCGCTGTCCCTGGCGACGGCCGCGGCACGTTCCCGCGCGAGCTTCTCTGTCGCTGCCAGGCTTTCGCGCGCCTTTTCCATCGCTTGCAAATGCGCATCCCTACGCGGTGCGTCCACTGGCACGTCACGCTGATCCGCGTCCGAGGCCGCGGGATCTAGCCCCTCGACACCCTCTTGGTTCCGCTCTCGCAGGGCACGGGCCTTCTCAATGGCTGCCTGGATCTTTTCCATGCGTTTGTGTCCCCGCCCGGCTCAGATTAACAATTCGAGATAGGGCGCGACGCCCAGCTTCTCGATCCCGCGCCTGATCAACAGATCAAGCGGCAGGTAGTAGGTATGAAGTGCCCAGATGCCCAGCGGAACGGCAACGGTGAATACCATTAGCGTGGATCCGATCACCGCGCGTTTTGCAATCCGTTCGCGGCGCGTCCGCATATAGGGCACGGTGCCGAATGCCTGGATGCCAAGACGATTTGTTAAATCGACAGGTCTGCGGATGGATCGGTTCAAGATTTCCAGCAAGACGACAACACCAAGACCAGAGGCCAGACCCATTGCGATAGACGCAATGGCGATCAGGGGCCGGTTCGGGCTGTCGGGCAGCGGAATTGGTGTCGCCTGTTCGATAATCGAAAACCGTTCACCCTTGGACAGCAATTCGATTCTTTCACCGGTTTCAGCCGTGGCCAACCTGGCGATTGCAGCGTTGTACTGGTTTTGCGTGTTTGACAGCTCTCTTTCAAGAGCACTTTGGCGCAGTTCGTTTCCTGGCGTCGCCAGTATACTCGCTGTCAGATCTTCCAACTCGCTGTTCAGCCGCTCTTGTTCGGCATCGATGTACTCGATCCGTCCATCGATCTGCTCCAGCCGCAAGTCGAGTTCGGTGACCACCTGGTCGCCTTCCTGCGCGCCTCGCGCAGCGCGCTGATCATCAACGACCTTTTGAAGCGCACCAATGCGCTGCTTGAGCAGGACAATCTTGGGGTTGGATTCCGAAAACAAGATCAGTTGCTGTTCCAGCGTCTGCTGCAGCCCCTTCAACTCGCGCTCTTCCGGGGTCAGATTTTCATCCGTTTCGCCCAAGCTGCCGGTCCGCTCGAACAGCTCGATCAGACGGGTCCGCGCGTCCCGCAGGCCGGTTTCTTCGCGCTCGAGCTGAAGAAGCCGTTCTTGTGTACGGGCCTGCTCGGTCCGGCGAAAATCCAGGCTGTCCGGCAGTGCATCCTGATTTGCGGCCTTGAATTCCAGGATCGAGGACGAGATCCGGTCCAACTCGCCCGAAAGCCGTTCGACCTCTTGTTCAAAGAACTGCAAAGTGTCGGTCGCGCGGCCAGTCCGGATACGAACGTTCTCTTGCAACACCAGAGCAACCAGTTCGTTGGTCACATCCGCTGCCAGCCGCGGTGTGCGCGCCGCGAAGGTGATCGTGAACGCCGTTGCGCCGCCCTTGCCGAAATTCAGCTGCTTGAATTCGGTGCGTTCGCGCATGTCGTTCACAATCGCGGATGCAGTAATGTCCGGTCTGCGATCGAAAATCTCTTTCCGTCGCGCCAGATCGAGCAGGTTGGTGCGCGTCATCATCCGCTGCTGGATGATCTGGATCTGCTCGGTCGCCCCGACGCCGACCGTCGATGCGGCCAGGTCGTCCGGGATCTGTTCGGATTCAACGAGGATCGATGCTGTGGACTTGTAGACCGGGGGCAGAACGACCGCGATCGTCACACCGATTGCGGAAACAAGCGCTGCGATAACAATAAAGTAGTGAAGACGCCTGACGAAAATCGACAGGTAGAACTTGAGATCCAGGGCACCCATTACGCGTTAACTCCGCCACCCGCGGGCTGGCTTTTTCAGTGGAACAAATGTCTCGTTGGCATTCCGGTCTTCGACGACCTGAATAATGACGTTCTCGTCAACCCGATACATCCCCTCGCCGAATGCATAGACAAGGGCATAATCGCAAAGCTGGTTAATGAGGCGCGGGATGCCCCCGCTGGCGGTGTGGACCGCAGTGCAGGCTTCGTCTGTAAAGATGTCGCGGGTCGCGCCGGCGACGAAGGTCCTGTGCGCGATATAGTCCCGGCAGGCATTCGCGCTCATCGGGGCGATATGGCAATCCGACGAAACCCTTTGCGCGAACTGCACCAGCTTGGGGCTGCGGACCATATCGCGCAACTCGGGCTGCCCGACCAGAATAAGCTGGATCAGCTCGTCCTTGTCGGCATTGATGTTCGAGAACATGCGCAATTCTTCCAGCGTGTCCTCGTTCAGGTTCTGCGCCTCGTCGAAGATCAGGATCGTGCGCCGCCCAGCGCCATATTCGTCGATCAGAAACGCCTGAAATTGGCTGAAGAGCGCAACATAAGAGGCGTCCGGCGGCGCCGCCTGGCCAAGTGCCATCAGGACCCAATGCAACAGCTCGCCGCGATCGCCATGCGCGTTCGAGACCAGCCCGACCGTAAACTCGGCGCCGAGGTTGCGCAGCAACTGGCGCAAAAGCGTCGTCTTTCCCGCGCCGATCTCGCCAGTCACCACGGTGATGGGCGCGTGGGTCATGACACCGTATTCCAGCATGGAATAGGCTTTCTTGTGCTGCGCCGACCAGAACAGGAAATCTGGATCCGGCTGCAACGAAAACGGCCGCTGATGCAGCCCGAAGTGTTCGGTATAGATGTCCAGGCTGCGCGCCATGCCTGTATCCACGGTCATAATCCCCAATTTATGGCTGCCGGATTGGCGTCTCGTCCAGTGAGATAGCCATCGGCAACGGGCCTATAAAGCGTTCCGCCGCTTTTCGCGACCAAATTACCCACCATTGCGGCGAAAATAGGCCTATGACACCGGATTTTCTGCATATCTCGCTATCTCCGCGAAAAAACATAGAAAAATCACTATATTTAGAAGTCAAAGAATTCACCCTGTCACAAAGTGTACATAACGTCACAAAATCACCCAGAAACCACCTATTTGTTCCGCTGGTGACTCACGCTTTTGACAAAAATCTATTGAAAAACTGCATCAACTTTGAGACTTTTGGAGACAGGGGCGCCAGGCACGAATCTCCGAAGGCCTATACCGAGGAGTGAAGTGCTGATGCGAAGAATGTGTAGTCTTCCAGTGGTATCGAGCGGCCCCTGCGTGTTGGTAGTAGATCCACGAGTTGGGGGAAGTGGGTAAATGGTTGAGATTACTGACGGTCAGCTCAAGTCTGACTTCGGCGCGGCGACAGGGGAAGCGACCCGGTCGGGCCTCTATTCACGGCGGATAAAACGGGTCTGCGACGTGCTGGCAATCCTTATTGCTGCGCCGATTGTGGTTCCTCTGGTTGCGGTGTTCGCGATGTTGGTGTCGCGCGACGGCGGCCCGGCCTTCTACAAGCAAGAGCGTGTGGGCCGCTTTGGACGCATCTTTAAGTGCTGGAAACTGCGCACGATGGTGGTGGATGCCGACCGTCAGCTTGAGGCGTATCTGGAAGCGGATCCCGAAGCGCGCGCGGAATGGGAACGTACCCAGAAGTTGAAGAACGACCCCCGCGTCACGCGGGTTGGTCAGATCCTTCGCAAGACGTCCCTGGACGAGTTGCCACAGCTTTGGAACGTGTTGCGCGGCGACATGAGCCTTGTTGGCCCGCGTCCGATGATGCCTGAGCAGATGGATATCTATCCTGGTCAGGCCTATTACCAGATGCGGCCCGGCATTACCGGCCTGTGGCAGGTGTCCGACCGAAACAGTTCGGCCTTCGCGGCGCGCGCCGTGCATGACACCGCCTATGCGAACCGGGTGTCGTTCACCACGGATGTTGGCGTTCTGCTGGCGACTGTACCGGCGGTGGTTCGCGGAACCGGCTGCTGAGACAACCTCGGCCCCTGATGGGGCGAGTGAAAAGGCGCCGCAAAACGCGGCGCCTTTTTGATGACGAATTTCCCTACAAGGGTATTATTGCGCCACCGAACTCTTTTCTGGATTGGAGACCATGAGACCGTTCGCCCGAAATGCCCTGAGGGCATCGCTTTTGATCGCAGCCCTCGCCATCGCCGGATGTGAGACCGCCGAAGAGCGCGCCGAGAAGCATTTTGAATCCGCCAAGTCATTGGCCGAGTCGGGGGATGTCACCCGCGCGATCGTCGAACTTAAGAACGTCTTCAAACTGAACGGCCTGCACAAGGACGCCCGCCTGATGTTCGCGCAGATCCAGGAGGATCGGGGGGACACGGCCGAGGCATTCAAACATTATCGGCTGCTTGTCGAACAGTATCCCGAACTTGTCTCGGCCCACAGTGCGCTTGGACGCCTGGCCCTGACCCTGCGGGATTGGGAGACATCCAAAAGACACGTGGACATCGCCTACGAGATCAACCCGACCGATCCGATGTTGAAGGCGCTGAAGTCTGCGATTCTCTACCGCGACGGCGAAAAGGACGAGGGCGTCGCCCTTGCCCGCGAGGCCCTGGAGGAAACGCCGGACAACCTGTTTGCGCATTCGGTCCTGTCGTCAGCCGCGTTGGAGGCGAATGACCTGGATCTGGCCCTTCGCCGAGTCAACGAAGCGATTTTCCATGTCCCAGACGACATCCAGATGTACGTGATCAAGCTGTTCCTTTTGCAGCAGCAGGACGATCAGGCGGAACTGGGACGAACGCTGGAGTTGATGGTTGAGAAGTTCCCGGAAGAGCGTGAAGTCGAAGCCAATCTGATCCGGTGGTACATATCTCAGGATCAGACCGACAAGGCCGAGGCCAGCATCCGGGCCCGGGCCGAGGCGGGCGACTACGAGGATTGGATGGCGCTTACGCGATTCCTGTTGCAGGTCCGCGACCATGGTGCGGCCGTCGCGGAACTTGACGACCGGATCGCCGCCACTGACGGCGAGGATCAAAACCGGTACCAGCGCGCAAAGGCGGCGATCCTGTTCGACATGGACGACCGGGATGGTGCGCTGGATATCATGCGACGTCTGACAGAGATTTCGCCGGCCACTGATGATGTGCGGCTGAGTCAGGTCACGCTTGCCCGCATGTACAATACCATGGGTCGGGCCGGCGAGGCGCAGGCGCTGGTGGAACAAGCACTGGAAACCGATCCGACGATGGTAGACGCCCTGAAAATGCGCGCAGTCTCGTCGTTGGAAAAGGATGATACAGATGGCGCGCTGCGTGACCTTAGGGCCGCGCTAGATCAGGATGCGCGTGATCCCCAAATCCTGACGCTGATGGCGCAGGTCCACTTGCGCGAAGGCGCCCGCGAGTTGGCGGGCGAGCGTCTGGCACTTGCCGTCGAGGTATCGAACAAGGGGGTCGACGAATCCGTCCGGTATGCCCGCTATCTGATTGCCGACGATCGGCTTGGGCCTGCTGAAAGCGTCACGGTGGACGCCCTGCGGCGGGACCCGCAGAACATCGCCCTGTTGGGAATTCTGGGTCAGATACATCTTGGGCGGCAGGATTATCTGCGGGCCGAGCAGGTGACTGCCATCCTTCAATCCATCGACACGCCCCGCGCCAGTGCGGTCGCCAACGAACTGCAGGCCCGGACGCTTCAGGCGCAGGAAAAGACCGAAGACATGATCGCGTTGCTGGAGGAATTGGCGGGCGGCGATGATGCTGGATTGCGCCAGACCGCACCGCTGATCCGGGCCTATGTCCGGGATGGGCAGATCGAGAAAGCCGAACAGGCATTGACGGGCCTAGAGCAGGCCTACCCGGACTCGCCAGCCGTCAAGATGCTGCGTGCTGGTATGTATGTCATGCAGGATCAACCCGGCGAGGCCGAGACCACATACCGGGACCTGGTCGCAAGCTTCCCGAACCAACCGCAACCCTATCTGTCGCTTTATGCGTTGATGGTGCGGCAGGGACGGATTTCCGAGGCGTCGGACCTGTTGGATACGGCCGTCGAGGCAACTGGTCGCAATGCACGTATCCTGCAACTCAAGGCAACCGTTCTGGAGCGGAACAAAAACTTCGAGGACGCAATCGCGATCTACGAGGAATTGTATGAACAGCAAACCGGCAACCTCGTCATTGCGAACAACCTTGCGTCGATGATCGCAACACATCGCCCGGACGCGGAAAGCCTGGAGCGGGCCTTCGTTATTGCCCGGCGGCTTCGCGGCACAGAATTCGCGCCATTCCAGGATACCTATGGCTGGATAATGTCACGTCGCGGTGATTATGAAGAGGCGCTCACCTATCTGGAACCTGCGGCGGCCGGTCTGACGTCGGACCCACTTGTACAGTACCATCTGGGGTTCACGCAGGCCAAGGCGGGGCAGCGCGATGCGGCGATCGAGACGCTTGAACGAGCGTTGGAAATCGCTGGCGAGGACTCGGGGCTGCCGCAGATGGCGACCGCCGCCGAGTTGCTGGAAGAGTTGCGTGCGCAGCCCGCACAGCCCACCGAAGAGGCCCCGGAAGCGGGGACCTCGGAATAACGTAAAGGTTCGGCGCGAGGTCTAAGAGGACTGTCCCCGCATCAGAATCGGGACTTTTACCACAGGGCGATCAAGCTTGCCGCGCTGGTGCCGGTCGACATGACACGTTCAGCACGGATCGGGTAAATCGCCCCAGCGACCGTACCGATAAATGTCACTTCGCTGCCACCGACAAGGCGAACCGACAGATCACCGGCGGCACCGACATAGATTGCCCGGCTGGCCTGCGGAAGGTCGGTCGTGTCCGAAGGGATAATCGGGGCGGCGTCCTGCGCGGGGGCGGTCAGGCCCGTGACATGGGATTTGAAAATATCGTTCATGGAATGGTCCTTGGTTCGCACGCCCCAGAAACCGGACCATGACGTTGACCCCGGAAACAGTAGGTTGTGCCTGGAAAAACTGCGCGCGCAGTCTGGGCAGATCAGGGTACGAAATCCTTAACGGACAGTACGCTGTCCGTTGCGTTCGCCCTCGTCCAAAGGACGTTTCGGGGCTGTCTTCCGGTCTAGCGCTTGCCGCGACCGATCGCGTAATAATCAAAGCCCCTGCGCGCCAGGCGACGTGGATCATAAAGATTGCGCCCATCAAAGATAACCGGCGCCGCCAGTTTTTCGGCAATCTGCTCGAAATCGGGCGACTTGAACTCTTGCCACTCGGTCATGATGACCAGGGCGTCCGCGCCCCTCAGCGCGGCTTCACGGGTGCCGGTCAGCAGCAGGTCGTCGCGGTCGCCGAAGATGCGCTGCGCCTCTTGCATGGCTTGCGGATCATAGGCCTGAACGGTCGCACCCGCGTCCCACAGCGCCCGAAGCACCACGCGCGAAGATGCCTCGCGCATGTCATCGGTGTTGGGCTTGAACGCCAGTCCCCAGACCGCAAAAGTCTTGCCCTCCAACTGCCCGTCGTAGTGCGCCTCGATCTTGTCGACCAACACGCGCTTTTGCCTCGCGTTGCGATCCTCGACCGATCTCAGCACGACGGGATCGATGCCCGCCTGTGCCGCGGTATGAGCCAGCGCTTTTACATCCTTGGGAAAGCAGGATCCGCCATAACCGGCGCCGGGATAGATGAAGTGATACCCGATGCGGGGATCCGACCCGATCCCATGCCGAACGAATTCGATGTCCGCACCCAACCGATCGGCCAGGCAAGCCATCTCGTTCATGAAACTGATTTTGGTCGCCAGCATCGCGTTGGCCGCGTATTTGGTCAGCTCGGCCGAGCGCACGTCCATGACTATGACCTTGTCACGGTTGCGATTGAACGGCGCATAGAGGTCGCGCATCGTTTCTTCGACATGCTCGCTGCCGGTTCCGATGACGATCCGATCAGGGCGCATGCAATCGGCAACGGCTGACCCTTCTTTCAGGAACTCGGGGTTCGAGACGACGTGAAACTCGGGGGCCGTACCGCCGCGTGCCTGCAAAGTCGCTGTCAGGGTCGCCACGACCTTGTCGCATGTGCCCACGGGAACCGTGGATTTGGTAACGACAATGCGCGGGCCGTCCATATGCTCGGCAATGGTCTGGGCGACCTTCAGAACGGTGCTTGTGTCTGCCGACCCATCCTCGTCAGGCGGCGTGCCAACGGCCATAAAGATGATCCGGCCGTGCCGGACCCCTTCGGCGGCGTCGGTTGTAAAGGTCAGCCGCCCGGCTTCGAGGTTTCTGTGGACCAGGGGCTCCAGACCGGGTTCATAGATCGGAATTTCGCCGGCGTTCAGGCGCGCGACCTTGTCCGCGTCGATATCCACACACACGACATCATTGCCAACCTCGGCCAGGACAGCCCCCTGAACCAAACCGACATAGCCTGTACCGAATACCGTGACCTTCATGGTGTCCCCTTGCCCCTGGACGCAACCGCGACCTTATCGAAAGGCTTTGTGACCCGAATGAGGCCGTTTGCACAGTCCAAATGTTCACAGTGGCATGGCGACATCCAGGGATCGGGATCGAATACCGCGGTGAATACGCGCGTCGGCCTTGTCACGGCCACCGATTGCCCTTACCTCGGGTGAAGCCAAGCGACCCGAGGACCCCCAGGATGAGCGAAGAAAAGACCCAAGCCGACCCCGTTTCCGACCGTTTGATGAGCGCCCGGAAGGTTCTGATCTGCGAGGAGATCAACCAGAAGATGGCCAAGCGGGTCACCGCGCAGCTTCTGGCGCTGGCCGAGGACAGTGACGAGCCGATCACGATGTTCATCAACAGCCAGGGTGGCCATGTCGAGGCGGGCGACACGATCCACGACATCATCCAGTTCATCAAACCCAAGGTCATCATGATCGGCACCGGCTGGGTAGCCAGTGCAGGCACGCACATCTATCTGGCCGCGGACAAGGAAAACCGCTTTTGTCTGCCCAACACGCGATTTCTGATCCACCAGCCGTCTGGCGGCGTCGGCGGCAAGGTCTCGGACATCGAGATCCAGGCCGAGCAGATCGAACTGATGCGGGAACGTCTGGCCCGGATCATCTCGGAGACCACAGGCACCGACATCGAACAGGTGCGCAAGGACATCGAGCGCGACAAGTGGATGAACACCGACGAAGCAATTGCCTATGGTATTTTGAACAAGGTCGTACAGTCAGACGCCGACATTTAGCCAAATCTGCTGCACAAAAAATATGCAGCATTCTAGCTATAGGCAGTTTGTCGTTAATGGCGCTTCACTAAAGCCCGCGCTCGAGCGGACTATCGAGGCGAACCATGGAAAAAATAAGTATCAACAAACGCATTATGGGGGGCTTCGGCTCGATAATTGGCATGCTGGTCCTGGTCAGCCTTGTCGGCATACTTGCAGCATTCCAGCTCGGTCTGATTTTTAACGACTATCGAGGCGCCGTCAGGCAGGTGACCAACGTCAATGGCCTGGTCGAGGACCTGTTCGATGCACGGTTGGCGGAAGTCCGGTACCGCGTTCGCGACAACGAAGCTGCCGCCGAGGAAGTGTTTTCCAACTTCGCCGAGATAGAACGCGATGTCCTAACCGCAGGAGAGCTATTCGCATCCGGTGATCCGCGCCTGGAGCGCATCCTAGAAATCGGGGAACTGGCCAAGCACTACCAAAGTGGCTTCGGTCAACTGCGCGAATTGCAAGCGCAGCAAAATACGCTGGTGGAAACCCTTGTTGAATTGGGGCCTCTCGCGCGCCAGCAACTCTCGGATATTATGGAAGCTGCATTCCAGGACGGCAATCTTTCCGGTGTCTACCATACCGGCCGCGCCCAGCAGCACCTGATGCTGGGGCGCTACTATGCCGAACGCTACCTTATGACCAACACAGCGGAGGCGATCGCCCGTGCCGAGCAGGAATTCGAACAAACCGCATCGGAACTGAACACCCTCATATCCATATTGCAGGATCCTGGGCAGATCGCCGCCGCGCAAAAAACCGTCACGGATCTGGCAACCTATCGAGACACACTTGGATCCGCCGCAGATGCAACACGCGAGCGGAACGGTATTCGAACAGGCGTTCTGGATACGCTCGGCCCATCCATGCAGGACAACCTTGATGAGATCGTGGATGAATTCTCGAATGTTCATGCCGCGCTCGGCGAGCAGGGGTCTTCGATTATGGTATGGGCGAAGGTGATCATGGCGGCGATCGCAGTCCTCGCGGTTGGGGCGGGCGCGACCGCGGCCGTCGTTATTACGAGGTCGATCCTGAAAAGCGTGAACCAAAGTGTCTCGCAAATGGAAGAAATTGCTGGTGGAGCGCTCGATCTGGAGATCACAGGGGCGGAACACGATCACGAGCTTGGCCGAATGGCACGCGCGCTCGGCATTTTCCAGGAGAACGGCCTTCGTGTTCGTTCGATGACCGACGAAAAAGAAGCTACGTCACGAGAGGCCGCAGAACACCGCCAAGCGATGACTGACGCGTTGACGCGGGTTGTGGACGCCGCGGTGTCCGGGGACTTTTCGCAACGTATGCCAACCGATTTTCATGACGCCGGCCATGCCGCAATGGCATCCGGCGTTAACGAGATGATCTCGTCCATCGATGCCGCCGTGACGGAAACGACCCGCGTCGTGGAGAGCCTTGCAACCGGCGATCTGAGGCAGCGGATGCTAGGCGACTTCCAAGGGGCGTTCGCGTCGCTGCAGAATGACATGAATACGACGCTGGAAAGGCTTTCTGAGTTGGTGAACGACATCGTTGACACCAGCGGGTCTATGCACGGCGAAGTTCAGACCATGAATGGAAATGCTGAGCAGCTGTCGCAGAGCTCGTCACAGCAGGCGGCATCGATCGAGGAAACATCGGCAACCATGGAAGAGCTGTCTGCGTCGGTTAAGGCGAACGCCGGCAATGCGAACCTCGCACAGACCCTGGCTGTCGATGTGTCAGACCGGGCGAAGACCGGCGGCGAGATCGTCCGCAAGGCGGTGTCTGCGGTTACGAATATCGAAGACGGGGCCGAGAAGATTACCAACATTGTGGCGGTCATCGACAGCATTGCGTTTCAGACAAATCTTCTGGCACTCAATGCCGCCGTCGAGGCGGCGCGCGCTGGGGATGCCGGCAAAGGGTTTGCGGTCGTTGCATCGGAAGTTCGCAACCTTGCACAACGGTCGTCGGACTCCTCTCAGGAGATCAGGGATCTGATCGAAACCAGCAACAGCCAGGTATCACAAGGCGCTGAACTTGTTGGTAAGGCGGGCGAAGCATTGCAGTCCATTCTGGAAGGAATCACCGAAGTCACCGGGTCCATTCAGTCGATCGCGACCGCCACCAGCGAACAGTCAGCGGGAATTCTGGATGTGACATCGGTGATCAGCAACATGGATGCCGCGACGCAAAAGAATGCCATCGTGGCGAACGAGGGGGCGGCGCAGGCCCGCGACCTGCGAACCCGCGCCGAGAAGCTGCGCGGCCTGGTCGAGTTTTTTCGTACCTCTGGAACAGGGCAGGCCGCGCACGAAGCGGCCTAGCCGCTTGGTGTCGGCGCTGACCGGCTGGTCTGGCACGTCAGTCCTCCATCGCGGCCCGTTCTTCGACAATCTCGAAGGGCACTCCGGGGTCATCCTTGGCATTTCGGATGACCAGCGAGGTCTTGACGTGATCCACGTTCTCGGCGGCGGTCAGCTGTTCCGTCAGGAAGCTCTGAAATGTCGAGAGATCCGGTGCTGCGCATTTCAGGATAAAGTCAATCTCGCCGTTCAGCATGTGGCACTCGCGCACCAGTGGCCAGTCCCGGCACTGCTGCTCGAAGCGTGACAACGCGGCCTCGGCCTGGCTTTGAAGGCTGACCAGGGCGAAGACCTGCACCTCGAACCCCAACTCGCGCGCGTTCACGTCCGCATGGTACCCTTTGATCAGCCCGGTCTCTTCCAGGGTGCGGACCCGGCGCAAACAAGGCGGCGCCGAGATGCCGACGCGGCGGCTGAGCTCGACATTTGTCATGCGCCCATCGTCCTGCAGTTCGGCCAGGATCTTGCGGTCGATGGGATCGAGTTTCACGCTGGGCATCTATTCCTCCGGGAAATTTTCGGTAAGTTACCCGCTACACCTCCCAAGCGCAACAATATTTCAATGAGGCGCAATCTTGTGTTTGCAGCGCTGCGCCACTGCGCCCGCATCTGCTGCCTTGGCCTGCCGGCAAAGGGCACGGACCGGGATGCGAAAAGATCCGGATCACGATGTCAGGATCGGCCATGTGTCGTCCATTGCACCCGGCACCAGGGATATCTATATTCCGCTTCCACCCGCCTGTGCAGGAGATCGCCCAGATGCCCGAGTCGCGCCACACCCGTTTGCTGATCATTGGTTCCGGCCCCGCAGGATATACCGCGGCCGTCTATGGCGCTCGGGCCATGCTGGACCCGATCCTGATCCAGGGCATCCAGCCTGGAGGTCAGTTGACGACAACCACCGAGGTCGAAAACTGGCCCGGTGATACCGAAGTTCAGGGCCCCGATCTGATGGTCAGGATGGAGGCGCATTCCAAGGCGATGGGCACCGAGATCATCTCGGACCACATCTCGTCGCTGGACCTCTCCAAACGCCGGTGCGTCGCCCAGGGCGGCGCGCCGACCGACACAGCCGGTGGGCGGGCGCTGGCCAGCGGCGCCCTCGGTGCGGCGATGTCCGTCGGCGCCGCAGGCGGCGCGGCGCTGACGGGCGAACTCTTGGACGTGATGTCCTGGCGGACGATCTTCATCAGCTATGCGGCGCCAGGTTTGCTCTGGAGCGCGTTGTTTTATCGTTGGTTCCGCAACCTCCCCGAGCAGCATCCCGCAGTCAGCGAAGCGGAGCTTGATTGGATCCGCGGCGACGCTGAAGCTCCTCGGCAGGTGGAAAGGGAGCAAAAACCCACTGGCGACGTGGCTCACTCCCAGTCGACGGGCGATCGAACCGATGCCGTTGAGGTCATGAGTTGGCGGCAGTTGCTTAGCAGCTCCAGCGTGTGGATGATCTGCGGCCAACAGTTTTTTCGCGCCGCAGGCTATGCATTCTTTGCCAGTTGGTTCGCCACCTACCTGCAGGAAAGCCGAGGCGTATCCACGGCGGCATCGGGTT
>CAYWND010000017.1:0-8882 GCA_964459085.1 uncultured Oceanibium sp.
AAACTCGAAGCCGCCAATCCCGGCGGTTCGGTCAAGGATCGGCTGGCCCTCTCGATCATCGAGGCGGCCGAGCGTGACGGATCGCTGAAACCCGGCCAGACAGTGGTCGAGGCGACGTCAGGCAACACTGGGATCGGGCTTGCCATGGTCTGCGCGCAGAAGGGCTATCCGCTTGTTGTCACCATGGCCGAAAGCTTCTCGGTCGAGCGCCGCAAGCTGATGCGGTTTCTGGGGGCGAAGGTTGTACTGACGCCGGCCAGTGAAAAGGGTACGGGCATGGTCAAGAAGGCCCGCGAGTTGGCCGAAACCCACGGCTGGTTCCTTGCACGCCAGTTCGAGAACCCGGCCAACCCGGACGTGCACGCCCGCACCACAGGCCGCGAGATCATTGAGGACTTTGGCCGCGATGGGCTGGACTACTTTGTCACTGGCTTTGGTACAGGCGGCACGCTGACCGGTGTCTCGCGCACCTTGCGTGCAGACAGTCCCGCAACCCGGATCGTTGCGGTGGAGCCCGAGAACGCGCGCCTATTGGAAGGCGATCACGCCCAGGCTTACAACCCCGATGGGTCCGCGGTCGAGGCCCATCCCGCATGGCGCCCGCATCCGATGCAGGGCTGGACGCCGGATTTCATCCCTCATGTCGTGCAAGAGGCGCTGACGATGAACCGGATCGACGCCTATCAACCCATCGCCGGTGCGGCCAGTATGTCGGCCGCGCGCGATCTGGCGCGGAAAGAGGGGATCTTTGTCGGAATCTCGGCCGGGGCAACCTTTGCCGCTGCGCTGGAGGTTGCAGAAACCGCGCCAAAGGGATCCAAGATCCTGGCGATGCTGCCCGACACGGGCGAGCGCTATCTCTCCACGCCGCTGTTCGAGGACATCGACGCCGAGATGAACGCGGACGAGCAGGCCATCAGCCGGTCAACCGCAACCGTGCGGTTCGACGTCTCGGCCAGCGGCGCGCCTTCGTTCCCGAAGGCTGATGCCGAGGCACTGGCCGAGGTTCACCAGACAACCAAAGACAACCCGGTCGTCATGTACGTCCTGGAATGGTGCGAGTTCTGCTGGTCGGTGCGCAAACTGTTCGAAGAGGCCGGTATCCCCTACACCGCCATCGAACTCGACTCGGTCGCCTATCAGACGGACAATCACGGCGGGCGCCTTCGTGCGGCGCTAAACGAGATCTGCGGAACCCACACGATCCCGCAGGTTTTCGTGGGCGGCGCGCATGTCGGCGGTGCGACCGAGACATTCGACGCTTATAACGCGGGCAAGCTGGAGAAGATGCTCGAGGCGCAGCAGATCGGCATGGCGGCAGCCGCGGCGAACGCCTACAGCTATCTGCCCAAATGGCTGCACCCAAGATGAGACGGGAGCGCATCACAAACGCCGCTGACGCCGCCATGGCATCGGCGGCCGAGTACGGCCTGACCTGGCGGGACCGCGTGCGGCCTATACATCCCACAGGCGATACGGCCTCGCTGCGGGCCGCGTTTTGCGGCCCGACACCCGAGCACCGCGCGGATCCTGAAACGGTCATCGCGGATCTGATCCAGGCAGCAGAGCCCGGGCTTGTCGGCAACACGCAACCGGGCTTTCACGCCTGGGTCATGGGCGGGTCCAGCCCTGTGGGTGTCGCCGCCGACTGGTTGACATCCGTATGGGGACAGAATGCCGGGATCTATCAATGCTCCCCTGCCGCTGCGACTGCGGAAGAGGCCGCTGCTGAATGGTTGCTCGACATCCTCGATCTCCCGCGCGAGGCGTCGGTGGGCTTTGTCACCGGTGCGACGATGGCCGGTTTCACCTGTCTTGCTGCCGCGCGGGACGAGATACTGCGCCGGGCCGGGCATGACTTTGCGCGGGATGGCCTGGCGGGATCGCCTGCGGTGCGCGTTCTGGTCTGCGAAGACACCCACGTCTCGAACCGCGCGGCGCTGCGGTATCTGGGCTTCGGGTCCGCCCAGATCACGGACATCCCCAGCGACGCCGAAGGGCGCATGGACCTGTCATCCTTGGCGCAGCACCTGGCCTCGGAGAGCCGGCCTACAATCGTCATCGCGACAGCGGGCCACATCAACTCGGGCGCCTTCGACTATGTCGGTGCGATTGCCGAAATGACGGCGCCAACGGGGGCCTGGCTGCACGTGGATGCAGCATTCGGCCTGTGGGCGCGGGCCGTCCCCGAACTGGTTTCGCAGACCGTTGGCCTGGAGCACGCAGACAGCTGGTCGACGGATGCTCATAAATGGCTGCAGGTCCCGTACGACTCGGGTCTGGCCATCGTCCGGCATGCAGACGCGCATCGTCGCGCGATGGATGTGACCGCCGGGTACCTGAGCCACGACCCCGAGGACGGTCGCAACCCCACCCAGTACGGGCCAGAGCTGTCGCGCCGGGCAAGGGGCTTTGCGGTCTGGGCTGTTCTGAAAACCCTGGGCCGTGAAGGCGTGGCCGATCTGGTGCGCGGCCACTGCAATGGGGCCCGCAGGCTTGCGAACCGTCTCGCCGATGTGGAAGGGATCGAGGTGCTAAACCGCGTCTGCCTGAACCAGGTGGCACTGCGGTTTGCGCATCCGCGGGGAGACGCCGACACGCTGACAAGGGCTGTCGAGGACGCAATGAACGATGCCGAGCATTTTGTTCGGACAGCAACCTGGAGAGGTCGGACAGTCCTGCGCCTGTCAATCATCGAGGATGGTTCCGACGATGCGGCGCTCGACCGGCTGGCCAACAAGATCGAGACGGTGTGGGCCAAGATCCAAGGGGACCTGCGATGATATGCGAATACGGCCCATGGTTCTGTGACACTGGCGGGCCCGGCGCGGCCGGGCATCCGCAACTTCATTCTTTCCAGATCCGCGGACTGCTGGCAGAGTATGCGAGGAAAAGCTGCGGTTTGACAAAAACCAGCACCCAGCGAGGGAGACTTAAGGATGCAAAAAACACCGTACGAGAAGTACGGCGGTTTCTCGACAGTCAGCCGTATCGTTATGCGCCTTTATGACAAGCTATTGGATGATGACGATGTCGGACCCTTCTTTGACGACGTGGACATGCCCAAGCTGATCGATCATCAAACCAAGTTCGTGTCGTCTCTGATGGGGGGGCCGGCGTCCTTTTCGGACACTCATATCGTCAACGCCCACCGTCAGCTGACAATCCACGACTCCCATTTTGACCGGCTGAAGGAGTTGATCCAGGAAACCCTGGACGAGTTTTCGGTCGACCAAGAGGATACAGACGCCGTGCTGGGCGCGTTCGAGGCGCGGCGCGACCTGCTGGTGGAGCGCTGATGTCGATCGAGGCCATCAATGAACAACTGCTGCGCGCCATCGGTGTCGGCGTGGCACTGGTTCATGTGCGAACCGGGGCGATCCGCTATGCTAACGACACGTTTGACGAATGGTTCGGGCCGCTCGAAAGCGAAACGGCACTATCCGAGGTGCTGGCGGGGGCCGAACTTGTCGAAGCGGTCAGCAAGCTGGAAGACGCCGACAAGTTCACCGCCGAGGTCAGTTTCAAGCGCCGGCGCCGGTCGATGACCGTGGCTGTCGAGGGCAACCGGGCACTGGACGAAGACGAAGACCTGGCGGTGCTGGTCTGCCAGAACATCAGCCGCATCAAGGAACTTGAGTCGATGATCGACTCGTATGCCATGATGGTCGAACGCAACACTCACGAGATCCGGCGCGAGAAAGAGCATGTCGAAAAGCTGCTGCTGAACATGATGCCGCGCACGGCCTACGAAGAGTACAAGTCCTTTGGCGTCGTAGCACCCCGCCTGTTTGACGAAGTCACTGTCCTGACGCTCAGCTTCTCGAACTTCGACGAGGTCGTGGCCGGGCAGGACCCGGCCGTGATCGTCAGCGAGTTGAATGACGTCTACACAGCCTTCGATCGTATTGGCGAACAGTTCGGGTGCGCGCGCGTGAGGACCGCAGGCGACAGCTACTTTGCCGTCTCGGGCGTGCCCGATCCCGTGCAAGACCACGCCGGTTCGGTTGCAAGCGCGGCCGTTCGGTTCCTGAGGTATCTGGAACAACGGAACAAATCCCATCCCATCAAATGGGTCGCCCGTATCGGCATCGCGTCGGGCACCGTGATCGGATCGGTCGTAGGCGTGCAGAAATACATTTATGATGTGTTCGGTCCCGCCGTAACGGCAGCCGATGTTGCGAAAGGCAACGCCCCCGATATGCAAGCGGCCGTCCACCCCTCGGCGTCGACCCTTTCGGAGGGCCGGTTCACGATCGACAATACCGGAATGACAGAAGGCTTCGGTCTGTTGCGCGAGGCCGAGGTCGACAGCATCCGCGGGTTATGACCGACCGAATTGTGAAACGGTGCGCGACGTGAGCCCCGAAGAGTTGTTCGGGTTCACCACCGATGCCTTTGTCACCTTTGACGCCGAGGCCCAGTTGGTGCACGCCAATCCGCCGTTTCACCGGATCTTTCCTCGGATGGATGCCTTTTTGCAACCAGGCACACCCTGGTCGGTGTTTCTGTCCGGTGCGGTTCGGCAGGACACTGTCCCATCAGATTGTGCCAGCAAGCTTGCGGTTATGGAGGAGGGGCTGACAGATCCCGCCGGACCGATCCGCGAGCTTGACGCAGAGTTGGCGGGCGGCAGTTTCCGGTTCGCGCTGAAGGCGCTGTCGGATGGCGGGTTTGCCATGCGCGTCACACCGATGGCATCGACCGCGAACGCCGAGGACCGCGAGCTAGAGCACCTGATGGCGCGGGTGTTGGAGGCCTGCCCAACCTGCCTGACCATGGCACGGATTGGCGACGGTCAGATCCTGTACCGCTCGCCCGAGGCGACGTCGCTGCTGGGTAAGGGGTTTGACAGCCGCGAGCACTTCGCGCTGCGCGAAGAGCGGGCCGATTTCATCACCGAGTTGCTGCCCAACTCGCGCGTGGATGACATGCGCATTACCGCACGGCGGGCCGATGGCTCGCCCTTTCAGGCGTCAATCTCGGCACGCCTGATCGACTATCGCGGCGAAGATGTCATTGTCTCCAGTATCGCGGATCTGACCGACGAGCTGGAGATGCGGGGCGAGCTGGACCGCCAGCGACAGCAGGTTTTCCGGTCCGAGAAGATGTCGGCCCTGGGCGAGGTGCTGGCCGGGATTGCGCACGAGTTGAACAATCCTCTGTCGATCATCGTCGGAAATGCGCAACTGTTGGCCGAAGACGGGGTCGAAGGGCCGGCGGGCAAGCGGATCGACAAGGTCACCGATGCGGCCGAGCGTTGTGTATCGATCGTGCGGGCCTTTCTGTCCATGGCCCGTGATCGCCCGCTGGAGATCGAACGCATCCATCCCCAGGACCTTCTGCAATCGGCTTGCGACGCATTCGAGGCCAGCGCCCGCGAGGCGCTCGATATCACCACCGGAATCGATGATGATCTGCCCGACCTTTTGGTTGACGAAGTCCAGGTCGTGCAGGTTCTGACGAACCTGATGGTCAATGCCGATCACGCGCTGGGGGACCAGCCCGATCCCAGGATCGAGATCGCAGCCTCTGCCAATCCCAGCCGAACCCGCATCCGTCTGCGTGTCACCGACAACGGCCCGGGGATTCCCGCAGACGTGGCCCCGCGGATCTTTGACCCGCTTTTCACGACCAAGGCCGCAGGCAAGGGGACCGGAATCGGCCTGGCCCTGTGCCACAGGATCATCGTGGCCCATGGCGGCAGTATCGAGCTGGATCAGGACCACCAGACCGGTGCGTCCTTTGTGATCGATCTGCCAGCGGCAAAAGACGCCGGCAACTAGTCGGCGCCGAACCTTTTTCCATCAGCTTGGCGTAACGCCAGTCGGGGTGCGCATGGGGGTGCGCATGGCCTCGGCCAGCCACCGCGCGCCGCCAGCTTCAACAATTGAAACAATTGCCGCCCCTGTTCCCAACAAAGGAAACGCAATGGGGCCGATTCCGACATCTGACCGAAAAGTTGCGGGGGCAAAGTCCTGTTCATCGAAGCACGGCGCCCGGGCCATTGGCCACGCGCCCATCATGAAACTTGGACGAAGGAACACCCGATGAACATCCATACCGAAATCAAGGCTGACAATGGCGTCAACGTAGATGCACTGCTTGGCGCGCGCGAAGCGATCACCGGCATGCCTGCCGCTGGCCAGTTCACCTGGCGCGCGGACTGCGAATGGCAGGGCGGCACCCATTCCCGCTCGACCGTCGGAGGCTTCTTCGGTCTCGGCGAGGACCAGCCGCGCAACGCGGAGTTCACCATCGACGCCGACCACCCCGAACAGTTCGCTGCCGGCAATGCCGGGGCAACCCCAGTGGAGATCGTGCTGTCGGGTCTGGCCAGTTGCCTGGCCGCTGGCGTGGCCTCGGTCGCCCAGAACCGCGGCATTCAGCTTCACAAGGTGACTGCAAAGGTCGAAGGCGACATGGACCTGGCCGGTATCCTGGGGATCGACCCGGATGTGCGCAACGGCTTCAACGACATCCGCGTGACCTTTGACATCGACGCGGACGCAACCGAGGCCGAGATCGCCGCGGTCGTGGCCCAGTCGCAAAAGCGGTCGGCCGTGTTCGACATCATCACCAACCCCGGAAACGTATCCGTGTCCGTCGCCTGACGGACACCCCCAACCCAACAGGAGCGAGTGTCATGACCAGAACAACGACCGTCATCATCGGCGCCGGGCAATCCGGGCTCGCCATGAGTTATCAACTGTCCGCGCAAGGCATCGATCACATCGTGCTGGAGCGCGGCCAGATCGCGAATTCCTGGGCCCGGGACCGCTGGGACAGCCTGCGCCTGCTGACACCGAACTGGCAGAGCCGTCTACCGGGCGGCGCCTATGCCGGGGATGACCCGAACGGGTTTGCGTTCGTGCCGGACCTCGTGTCCAGGCTGCAGGACTATGCCATGACCTATGTCATGCCGGTCCGCACGGGCGTCGAGGTTGCATCCGTCACACCGGGGCCATTGGGCTATCGCGTTCACACGAACACCGGGCCTTTCGATTGCGCGCATGTCGTCGTCGCAAGCGGCGCCTGCGCCAGGCCGTCGGTTCCGGCGCTGGCGGCGGGTCTGCCCAATGGTCTGCCCGCGTTCACAACGTTCGACTACAAACGCCCATCGGATCTGCCCCAAGGCGGTGTCCTGGTCGTCGGCGGATCGGCGACGGGCCTGCAACTGGCGCAAGAGATCCAACGCTCGGGCCGGAACGTGATCCTATCCACGGGCGAGCATGTCCGCGCACCGCGCACCTATCGGGGCCGCGATGTCCAATGGTGGCTGGATGCCATGGGCATGATGGACACCAGCTATCGCGAGGTCGACGACCTGACACGGGTCCGCCGCTTGCCGTCCTTTCAGCTTGCTGGAGGCACGGATCGCCTGGATCTGAACGCGGTTCAGGACCAGGGTGTCGAGGTCGTCGGTCGACTGTCGATGATCCGGGACGGCAAGGCCTTGTTTTCGGGCGGTTTGCGCAACCATTGCGCGCTGGCCGATCTGAAGCTCGGCCGGATGTTGGACGGGTTCGACGCCTGGGCCGAGGAACGGGGCTATACCGATCTGCCGCCAGCGGATGATCGGCCTGGGAATACCGTGCTGGCGCGTGACCCGCGACTGGCACTCGACCTCAATCGCGGCGAGGTGCGCTCGGTCCTCTGGGCCACCGGTTATCGCCCGGACCACAGCTTTCTGGACCTGCCGGTTTTCGACCGGCGCGGTCGCCTGATCCATGACGGCGGGATCGTGACGGCGGCCCCCGGCATCTATGCCATGGGGCTGCCGTTCATGCGCCGTCGCAAATCCACCCTGATCGACGGCGTCGGCGACGACGCCCGCGATCTTGCCAACCACATGCACGCGGGCCTGTCCGGCGCGCGCGCTGCCTGAACGGAGGATAGATCCATGCATGCCTTGCATTCACAACGGTACGATACGGTCATCATCGGTGCGCGCTGCGCCGGGGCCGCCACCGCGCTGCACCTGGCCAGGGCTGGCCAGCGGGTCCTGGTCGTTGACCGCGACCAGCCGGGGACGGACACCCTGTCCACCCATGCCCTGATGCGTCTGGGCGTTTCGCTGCTGGACGAGGCCGGTGTTTTTCCCGCGATCATAGCGGCGGGCACCCCGGCGGTTCGCAACACAACCTTCACCTATGGTGATACGCGCATCCCCGTGCCCATAGCACCCAACGGGCGGGCTCAGGGACTCTATGCGCCGCGCCGGATGGTTTTGGACAGTGCGCTGGTCGATGCGGCGCGCAACGCGGGCGCCGACTTTGCGTTTGGGACAACCTTTGACACGGTGACCCGGACCTCGGGCGGCCGTGTGAACGGCGCACTGCTGCGGGGGCGGGACGGCAAGGCCTTTGTCGTTGGCAGCGATTTGCTGGTTGGTGCAGATGGCCGCCAGTCCAATGTGGCCGAGGCCGCCCGTGCAGCAACCTTGCGGACAAGCCGACACAAGTCGGCCTGCGTCTACACCTATGTCGACGCCCCCGGTGCTGCATCCTATGAATGGCTGTTCGGACCCGGGGCGATGGCGGGTCTGATCCCGACCAATAACGGGCAGGCCTGCGCGTTTGCGTCCGCGCAGCCCAAAGCGATGCGTGAAACTTTTGCCGCAGATCCCTATCAGGGCCTGCGAGAAGTCTTTGCACGTTGCGGCGCGGCCCCTTCGTTGTTGCCGGATCGTCCGGCTGAACGGATGCGCCGGTTTGGCGGGGCCGCAGGCCATATGCGCCAGGCTGCCGGGCCTGGATGGGCACTTGTCGGCGATGCGGGCTATTTCAAGGACCCCGCAACGGCCCATGGCCTGACGGACGCCCTGCGCGACGCGAAACTGCTTGCCGGAGCTGTGCTGACTGGCGCGGAAACTGATCTGG
>CAYWND010000017.1:8919-16030 GCA_964459085.1 uncultured Oceanibium sp.
GAGTTATCGGTGGATTTCTTCGAAACAACCGACAGGATCGCGGCGCTGGACTGGACCCTGGACGAGGTTCAGGACCTGCACCTGCAGCTTCACCAGCTGATGCGCATCGAACAAGACGCTGTTCTCGATACCCCGCAGGCCCTTGTGGCCTAGCAATGAGAACAGAGACACCCAGCGCAACGGGACCGCGCGTCTCGGTCCCGTTGCTCAAGAGGCGGGATCGAGACGTCAATGCTTGGGTGAAAACAGGAGCTTCAGATAGGTCCGAAACAGCATGATCTGTTCGGACGCGTTGTTGTGTTCGCGCAACGCGCGTTGAAGCACCAGACCACCTTCGACCACACCCGACACCATATCCCCCAGCGCATCCAGGTTGACCGGCTCGCGTGGCTCGTAGACTGCGGCGATCTCTTCGAACATTCCCCGGAACCGCCTGCGCCAGCCCAGAATGGCTTGGCGGTTCAACTCGCGCACACCTTGATCGAACAGACGGTCCTGATACGCGGTCGAGGCAATTACGCAACCCGGATGGCCTGTCGGCATCTCTTCCAACATCTCGGCCAGTAGTTTCAGACCTATCAGCATGCAATGCAGCGGGTCGTCGTTCAACTCGCGCGCCCGTGCGAAGAGGTCGTCGTAGAGCGCCTCCTCAACTTCGATGTAGCGCTCGAGCATTGCGCGGGCCAACGCGTTCTTGTCCTTGAAGTGGTAAAAGAACCCCCCGCGCGAGATCCCGGCGCCCGCGACGATCTCTTCGATCGAGGTCGCTTCAAAACCTTTCTCCAGCACCGCAGCCTCGGCAATGTCCAGAATGCGGCTGCGGGTATCACCTTTGTGATCCATTTGCATGCGTCCTACTGTACTGCGAGTCCAGTTCGCCAAGATCCGGCGCGGCGCCCCGACCCCATAGTCGCGCTTACCCTCTGAAATTACTGCAAGATTAAATCACGCACAACCGGACCACCCGGCAACTATCTGCATGCGGCCTGTTGGCGTAGGTCTCTCGCATCACTGCAAAAGGACAGCTTCGATGCGAATTCAACGACTTGCCGATACGCACCGTTTCTTTCTCTCTGACGGAGGGCTGGAGACATATCTGATCTTTGACAAGGGTTATGATCTGCCCTGTTTTTCTGCGGCCGTCTTGCTGGACACCGAACAGGGGCGGGCGGATCTGGCGGCCTATTTCGAGCGCTTCATCGCCATTGCAAAATCCTCGGGCCGTGGATTCATCCTGGATGCGCCTACCTGGCGGGCAGGAACAGCCTGGGCGGGTCGGTTGGGACAAACACTGCGGCAGGTGATGGACACCAACGCCCACGCAGTATCCTTTGTCTCGGATCTGCGGGCGAAACACGAAACGGACGATTGTCCAATTCTGATAAACGGTTTGGTCGGCCCGGCGGGTGACGCCTATGCGCCGGACACCGCAATCTCGGCCCAAGACGCTTTGTTGATACACGCACCGCAGATACACGCCTTGGGTAGCGCCGGTGTCGACATGATCAGCGCGATGACGCTAACCCATGCGCCAGAGGCGATCGGGATCGTTCAGGCGGCCAAGGAAATCGATGTTCCCATCGTGATTGCCTTCACTGTGGAAACGGACGGCCGCCTGCCCTCGGGCCAACCTTTGGGCGAGGCGATTGCCGACGTCGATGCCGCCACGAACTCCGGCCCGATCTACTACATGATCAACTGCGCCCATCCGGATCATTTCCGGGATGTTCTGGACGCGAACGCAGCGTGGACGCAAAGGATCGGGGGCATCAGGTCGAACGCATCGCGGATGAGTCATGCCGAACTCGACGAGGCCGAGGTGCTGGACGACGGAGATCCGGTCGAACTTGGACAGCTAAGCGCGGATCTGATCGCGCGTCTGCCAAACATTCGTGTGGTTGGTGGCTGCTGCGGCACGGACCATCGACATGTGAGTTGCATCGCCGGGCACGACCACGCTCGGACCGCAGCCTGAAGTGCGGGGGCCGCTTTGGCAGCCCCCGTTTCACACTCTATCGAAAGGACGTACCATATGAATATGCATGCCACCCCAGTCATTCGCCCGGCGCAAAGATCGGACGCCGAAGATTTGGCAAAGCTGATCGATCTGGCTGGCGAAGGGATCCCTAGCTGGCTGTGGTCTCGCGCCTGCCTCGACGGCCAGGATCCGCTGGATATCGGGATTGCACGGGCGGCGCGCGATACAGGGGGCTTCTTGTACACGAACGCAATTCTGGCCGAAACGAACAGTCGCCCCGTTGGGATGGTGCTGAGCTACGCGATCATGCAGGTACCGACCGAGGATCCGGACGATCTGCCCGCGCCGATTGCCCCATTTGTGGCGTTGGAAAAGCTTTCGGTGGACACGTGGTACATCAACGCACTTGCGGTATATCCCGGCGGTCAGGGTAAAGGCCTGGGGACCAGACTTCTTATCGCCGCCGAAGACCTGGCGCGGGCCAACGGTCTGGGCGTTATGAGCATTCAGGTCTACAGCCAGAACACTGGCGCCGTGCGACTCTATCAACGTCTGGGCTATGACCTGGCCGCAGCCGAGCCGGTCCGACTGCATCCTGCGCCACCGTATTACACGGGCGATGTGCTGTTGTTGAAAAAACCGCTGTAGCGACAGTGTTGGACAGTGGGACCGGCAAACATGATGATCTGGTGGATATTTCATTGGGGGCCGCCTGGGGCTCTGGCTAGTGCAAGCTGCCGCGCTCTGCCCCGAATTGCGGACTTCAGGGCAGATACGGCCGGGGTGTCCTGATGGCTCGCCCGGGACAACAGGCCCGTTTGTCGAGCGACCTGCGGTGCGTGAAGCACACGGAAAGTGACCTTATTGTCGGACGCACCATGAAGTGCCGAGGCTGGCAGGATTGCAACCCCGTCTCCATCAGCAACAAGCGCCAGCGCAGTGGTCGATCGGCTTGCCTCGTAGGTCCAGACCAGACCTCCGCGCCCTCGCGCGATCGCGTCATCGATCAGCATCCGGTTGCCCGTGCCGCGCGCTGGTAGGATCAGGGTTTCCGCCGCCAGGTCTGCCCAGATCACGGTGTCCTTGCTTGCCAGCCTATGCCTTGCAGGCAGCGCCGCAACGATCCGATCCCGGTACAACGCCTCGAACGTCATGGCCGGTTCCGATACGGGATACGCTCCCACGCCAAAGTCGGCCTCGCCAGACAGAACGGCATCCGCAACCTCGTTGGCCGCCGCGTCAAGAAACCGAACACGCGCGTGCGGCGTTGCGGCACGGAAGCTGATCATCGCGGGCGCAACCAGATTGCCCATAAGCGTGGGCAAGACCGCCACCGTGACCAGTGACCTGCGCTGCCGATCCGACGCCAGGCTTTCATCGCGCAGGACGCGGGCAGCTTCGTCGGCCTCTTCGAGTATCGCTTCGGCCCGGGGCTGCAGTCTCTTGGCGGCAAGCGTCGGAAGGACCTTGCGCGTGGTGCGATCGAACAGCGATGAATCCAGCGCATTTTCAAGCTTTTGAACCCGCCGGGTCACCGCGGATTGAGACAGGTTCAGGTGGCGCGATGCCGTATGAAACGATCCGGTTTCATAGACTGCCAGAAACGCCTCGAGATCTGCGAAATCGTACTTGATGCCCATATTGCATTAATCATGTGTAAAATTGCATTGGTCAAATTAATTTCCGCCTGCTAGTGCAGCGGCAAAAGGATGGGACCCGATGGACTCGTCGTTCGACATCGCCGTGATCGGCGGCGGAAACGCCGCGCTCTGCGCCGCCATCGAGGCCGCCGAGGCCGGTGCTCGCGTAGTAATCCTCGAAGCCGCGCCCAAGGCCTATCGGGGTGGCAACTCGCGCCACACGCGGAACTTTCGCTGTATGCACTCAGGTCCACTCGGCCCCCTAGTCGACAGCTACAGCGACGAGGAATACTTTGCCGATCTGATGAAGGTCACGGCCGGCAAGACCGACGAAGCCCTGGCCCGCCTGGCGATCCGATCGTCCGAAGAATGTCTGCCCTGGATGGAGGCCCACGGTGTCCGGTTTCAGCCCTCGCTGTCCGGCACGCTGTCGCTGGCACGCACCAACGCGTTCTTTCTGGGGGGCGGCAAGAGCCTGGTGAACGCCTACTACCGAACGGCGCAATCGTTGGGGGTCGAAGTGCACTACGACGCGCCGGTGACCCATCTGGAGATCGAAGACGATCAGGTAACGAGGATTGACTACACGGCGGGCGATCAGACGCGCAGCATCTCGCCCAAAGCGGTGGTCGTGGCCTCGGGCGGGTTTCAGGCAGATATCGACTGGCTGACACGCGCGTGGGGGCCGGCGGCACAGAACTTTCTGATCCGGGGCACGCCCTATAACCGGGGCGTGGTGCTGGCGGACCTTTTGGATCAGGGCATCGAACAGGTGGGCGACCCGACCCAGTGCCATGCCGTGGCCATCGACGGGCGTGCGCCGAAATTCGATGGCGGGATCGTCACCCGGTTGGATTGCGTCCCGTTCTCGATCGTCGTGAACAAACAGGCCGAGCGGTTCTATGACGAGGGCGAGGATGTCTGGCCCAAGCGCTATGCGATCTGGGGCCGCCTGGTCGCGGACCAGCCGGATCAGGTGGGTTATGTCATCATTGACGCCAAATCGCTAAACCTTTTCATGCCCTCGGTGTTTCCGCCCGTGAAGGCCGACACCCTGGAAGAGCTGGCCGTGGAAATGGGTCTGCCGCCCAAACGCCTGCGCACCACGGTCGACGCGTTCAACGCCGCCTGCGGGGACACCTCGGGGTTCCACCCTACCGAGTTGGATGGCGTCGCGACCACCGGCCTGACCCCACCTAAGACCAATTGGGCCCGACCAATTGCCCAAGCGCCGTTCTACGGCTACAGCCTGCGAACCGGAGTGACCTTCACCTATCTGGGGCTGAAGGTGGACGAGCGGGCGCAATGTTCGATCGGCAATCGGCCCGTTGCGAACCTGTGGGCGGCGGGCGAGACAATGGCAGGCTCGATCCTGGGTCAGGGCTATCTGGCCGGGTTCGGCATGACCATCGGGACCGTCTTTGGACGGATCGCAGGACAGGAGGCCGCGGCCCATGCTGGATGACCTGTTGCAAGAGGCGCGGCGCCAGGCCGAGATCTGCAACGCCTGCCGCTATTGCGAAGGCTACTGTTCGGTCTTTCCGGCGCTACATCGGGAGCGCGCGTTTTCGGATGGGGACCTGACCCAGCTTGCCAATCTGTGCCACAACTGCCGGGGGTGTTATTACGCCTGCCAGTACACCGCACCGCACGAGTTCGATCTGAACCTGCCCGGCGCGCTGGCGCAGGTCCGGCGGGCAAGTTGGGAAGATCACGCTTGGCCGCAGCCCCTGGCCCGACGGTTTCACGACAGCGGCGTTGCCATATCGCTAGCTGTAATCGCCGGATTTGCCGCACTGTTCCTGGCAATCCGCGCGCTGGCTCCTGTCGGGGGCGAGGGGTTCTATGCGGTCATGTCTCACAACGCGATGGTCGCGATCTTTCTGCCCGCCTTCCTGTTCCCGCTGCTTAGCCTTGCGATCAGCCTTCGCCGCTATTGGCGGACGGCGGGTGGTGGCCAACTGACCGTAGCGGCGGTCGCGCGCGCGTTTGGATCGGCGGCGCAGATGAAGAACCTGGCGGGCGGCCATGGCGATGGCTGCAATTTCGAGGACGAGGATCGGTTCAGCCATGCCCGCCGCGTGGCCCATCAGGCAGTGATGTACGGGTTTCTGCTGTGTTTTCTGTCAACCGCCAGCGGCACCGTTCTGCACTATGTCTTCGACATTCCGGCCCCCTATTCCCTGCTCTCGTTGCCCAAGCTCTTTGGCGTTCCGGGTGGCATCCTGATGGTGGTCGGCACGGTCTGGCTGTCAGTGCTGAAGCGAAAAGCCGCGCCGGATCTGGGTGATGCCAAGGCCTGGGGCGGCGAGATGGCATTCATCCTGCTGCTGTTCCTGGTGGCCCTGACGGGTCTTGCACTCTATGCGCTGGGCAGCACGGCCGCGATGCCTGCCTTGCTGGCGATCCATCTGGGCGCGGTTCTGGCCTTCTTCCTGCTGACGCCGTTTACCAAGATGGCGCACGGATTTTATCGGCTCACCGCCCTGATCGTCGAGGAAACCAAAGCCTGAGCGCACCCGTTGCCACACCGTCAAGCCCCCCGGATGGCTTGGCAACAAAGCTTTGCACCAAATTTCCTTGAACAAATGTGACGTCGCCAAGACGGCGAACGCGCGGTCAAGGCGCAGGTTTCAACAACCTTGGCTGTCGGCAGAGCCCTCCTAAAGCACGGCGTCGAGCAGCGCGGGCAGGTTTTCCGCCGTCAGCGGCACGGGGTTGCCACCACAACTTGGATCGATCAGCGCGCCTTGCAGGATCGCGTCCCGATCCGGGTTGGTCACGCCCAGACCGGACACCGAGGACGGGATGCCAAGCGTTGCGTTCAGATCACCAACGAAAGCATGAAACCCGTCAAAGCCGCCTGCGATGCCCAGATACGCCGCAGCTTGGGCCAGCCGATCCTCGATGGCAGGACGGTTGAAGGTCAGCACCGCCTGCATCACCACCGCGTTCGTGGTACCGTGATGGGTGTTGTAGTGCGCGCCAATCGGGTGGCTGATGGCATGGATCGCGCCCAACCCCTTTTGAAACGCCACCGCGCCCATCATCGCCGCAGACATCATATGGCCGCGTGCCTGCAAATCCTCGGGGGTCGCGAACGCCTTGGGCAGGTTCTCTTTCACCAGACGCATCCCCTCCAGCGCGATCCCCTGGCTCATCGGGTGATAGTGGGGCGAGCAATAGGCCTCGAGGCAATGGGCAAAGGCGTCCATGCCGGTCCCGGCGGTGATCGCGGGAGGCATGCCCACCGTCAGCTCGGGATCCGCGATCACGACCGAGGGCAGCACCTTGGGGTGAAAGATGATCTTCTTCTCGTGGCTGGCCGAGTTGGTGATGACGCTGGCACGCCCGACCTCGGATCCCGTGCCTGCGGTCGTCGGGACCGCCACATTGGGGCGGATCGCGTCAGCATCGGCCCGGGTCCACCAATCCCCGACATCCTCGAGATCCCAAACCGGGCGCGTCTGCCCGGACATAAAGGCAACCATCT
>CAYWND010000018.1:0-3452 GCA_964459085.1 uncultured Oceanibium sp.
AAGGAGTTGGACGTCCCGATCTGGATCCTCTCGCAGTTGAGCCGGAACGTCGAGCAGCGCGATCTGAACAACCGCCGGCCCACGCTGCCAGACCTGCGCAACAGCGGTGAGATCGAGGAAGACGCCCATGCGGTGCTCTTCTGCTATCACCACGCCTATTACCTGCGCCAGGCCGCCGACAGCGAGCAGGACGACGAGAAGCGCATCGAGTACGTCACCGAATTGGAAGCCTGCAAGCACGCCTACGAGCTGATCGTCGCGAAGAACCGGTCAGGCCCGAAGGGCGTGGCCAAACTCTATGCCGAAATGCAGCACAACCTGGTGGTCGATTACGACGATCGGCCGGAAGGAGGGTTCGAATGAGCAGCGACCTCCCATACATGCCCCTCTATATCCGGGACTACGAGGGCGACACCGCGCATCTCTCGATCGAGGAAGACGGCGCGTATAACCGGCTGCTGCGGCTCTGCTGGCGCACGCCCGGGTGCTCGATCCCCGATGATGCGACCTGGATCAGGCGCAAGATGCGGGTCGATGAGGCCACCTATGATCGGGTGGTTGCCCCGATCCTCGAAGAGTTCTTCACGGTGTCTCGCGGGCGTTGGTCGCAGAAAAAGCAAATCGGGATTTATAACGACAAAAAATCCGTAGTTGAGAAGGCAAAAGAGGCCTCAAAAAAGGCGGTTCTCGCTAAGCAATTGAAAAACAACAAAACGACCCCTACCGAACGGTTAACCGAACGGACACCGGACGGTAAACCGGATGGTGAACCGGACGGACAACCTATCCAGAACCAGAACCAGAACCAGAAGATTCCGGTTACTGACGTAACCGACGAAGACGTCGAAATGTCGGTGACAGACAAGCTTTGGAAGAAGGGAGTGCCGTACCTGATCAACAGGGGTATTTCCGAAAGCAGCGCTCGATCCGAGATCGGAAAGCTTCTCAGTAAATCCGGCCATTCACCGCCTGTGATCTACGAAGCCTTCAAGGCAGCCCAGGACGCCAAGACCCAAGATCCCGTGCCCTACATCGAGGCGTACCTGGCCAATCGGCGCGAGGGCGTGATCGAGCAGTTCAAGCGCTGCCTGTGGGACCCGTACCCCGAGACCGAGCACAAGGTCGACGAGTTGAAGGCCCAGTTGCTCTTCGCCCGGATCGTTCAGGGCAAGCACCCGGATATCCCCCAGGTGGACGGCAACACGATCCGTCGCGGTGTGCTGGCGATGGCCAAGTCGAAGCCAGACCCCCAGTACATCCCATCCCCGACCACGTTTCTCAGCGGACAGCGCTGGAAGGTCCATCACCTGCCTGCCGATCGCTCGCCCGAGGACCAGGCCGATCTGGACCGTCGCCTAGCCGAGGCCGATGAAATCCTCGCCAGATACGATCGGGGCGAGACATGACCGTGGACGAGTTCCTGAGCGAAAACCCAACCGAAGCAGACTGTGAAGGATGGCTATGGGCAGAGTTGCATTGGCCGACGCCAGATGGCGCGATGGGGAAGATCAAAATCCTCACTCACCTGCGGTCGATCGGTTCAACGATGACCAAGCCGCGCGAACCGAAAGACTGGACATGGTAATGGCGAGGCCGGGCAGCATTTTGCAAAATCGGGCGGAATTGATCCCGATCGGCGACTTCATCGCCACATTGCCGCGCTTGCGAAGCTGGCTGCGTCGATGCCGTCCCGGTGATCGGATGATCTACCACATCGGTCAGATCGGCTTTGACAGGGCATACAACAACGACCTCGACCAGCGCGCCCAGATCGTCAATGCGCTCTGCGAGATCGATGTGTTGGCCGCGAGCCAGAAGCGGGCAGGCGAGGAAACGTTCATCTACCACGCCAAGCGCACATCGCACGGATCAATCCCGAATGCCTTCATCGACATCGACAAGCGCCGCCTGCTGACAGCGCACGCCTGGCGCGTCCTGCGGTGCCTCAAGGAACGACAGGCGTCGTTTGCGGCAAATCGATGGATCGCCCGGGAACTGACCATGCCGGAAGAGCAGGCCGCGCTCTGGATCTCGCTGTTTGAGCGCGAGGGGTACATCACCGTCGATGAGATCCAGGGTGTCAAGGTGACCAAGAAGGGTATGAGGGCAATCGGATGAAGATCAAAACCTCTCTCTGGTATCGCCAGTTGATCGCGCGCATCGATGCGCGAGCCCCAATGCCGCCGAAAGACGGCAACGAGTACCTGATGAAGGACGACGAATGGGTCCAACCCACGACCACCGGGCAGGGCCCACAAGGTCCCCCGGGCGATCCTGGTGCCGATGGTGCCGATGGAGCGGACGGTGCACAGGGCCTTCCAGGGATTGATGGTGCCGATGGAGCGGACGGCCAAGGCGTCCCCATCGGAGGGACAACCGGACAGGTCCTGAAAAAGAACAGCAACACCGACTTCGACACAGCCTGGGTGGACGAAGCGCCCGGCGGGGGCGGCGTGTATGCGCTCTGGAAGGCTAAAGGCAACGTCGCCGGGATTAGCTTCGATGACGTCGAGAATGCTCTGCCCTGGAACGCCTTTTCTCCTAACCCCAATGCGAACGTAACCGTCTCGGGATCTCAGATCACAATCGGCGTTGCCGGCACTTACAAGTTCACAGTGACCCTGCGAACCGACAGTTCCAACCGAACTGAGTTGTTCATCCGAACCTACATCGACACGGGCGGCGGGCTTACCCAAGACACTGACGAGATCGTCTCGGACTACGTTTCGCGCGATGGGGACCAGGACACAGGCGCGGTGACTCTGACGACAGCCCTCACGTTAGCGGTCGATGACATCGTGGAGTTTCGCGGCTTCGGAGATACCGACGGGACGTGCATCGGTCTCAACGCCGGTACGATCCTTCTTATCGAGCGAGCTGCGTAGGTCAGAGGAAAAGGGAGAACCCACACTCATGATGCTCTCTCGCCCATCTCAGCGCGTCACAGGGCGTTTGGCGGCAACGAGATCAACGAGAGAGCCATCCTTTCACACCACTCGGCCTATAAAACAACGGTTTTCGGGCGTTTTGCGAAACAATCGGTGATCAATGGGTAAGGCAAAACCAGACGATTTTGACGGCAAAAGTACCGCTCTGACGGTGGTTGCACCTGTTCCCGACAAGAAGGCGACCACAGGCAGTAAGACGATGTACCTGCCGGAGTATGCAGATTTATGCATCAGCCTCGCCCGCAAGGGGATGTTTCCTGCTGAGTGGGCCGCCAAGATCGGCGTCTCACGTCGCACGCTCTACAACTGGGCCGCGGCATACCCGGACTTCGCCGACGCCTGCGAGCGCGCTCACACCCAGTGCCAGGCTTGGTGGGAGAAGACCTATCGCGACAGCATCAAGGACACCGCGATCCGGCAGTCGATGATCAAGAACGTCATGACGCGCCGGTTCGGTGAGGACTGGTTCCTCAACACGACCCCAGATGCACGCCACCCCCGACG
>CAYWND010000018.1:3552-6071 GCA_964459085.1 uncultured Oceanibium sp.
CTGACCTGCCGCCTGCTGCAAAACATGGAAATGGACATCGTTGATCGAGCGATGGTCTTCATGCCGCCGCGGCACGCGAAAACCTTGCTTTGCTCGCATCTGCACCCGTCATGGGTGATGGGTCGCAATCCTACCACCGAAATCATGGCCATGAGCCACACGCAGCGCTATGCGCGGTCGATCGGCAGCCAGGTGCGCCGCTACATGCGATCGGACAAGTACCCGTTCAACACCCAGATCGCGCACGGTTTCAGCGCCAAGGATCAATGGGCCACAAGCGAGAACGGCAAGTACAATGCTTTTGGACTGGTCGGAGGCTCGACCCACGGCAACCCCGCCTCTTGGCTCTACATGGATGACATCATCAAGGGCCGGAAGATGGCGCTCTCGCCCCACATGCGGGAAGAGGCGTGGGAGACATACAAGCTCGACATGCTCACGCGCCTTCAGGACCGGCGAAAGCAACTCATGGTCTTCACGCGCTGGAACCAGGACGACCCGGCCGGGCGCATCCTCCCCGAGGACTTCGACGGCAAGACAGGCTGGTACAAGGATCGGGAAACCGGCGAGAAGTGGTTTGTTCTCTGCCTGGCCGCGCGCTGCGAGCACGACAAAGACCCGATAGGCCGCAAACCCGGTGAGTGGCTGTGGCCGGAGAAGTTCGGCGATAAGGAGCTTGGTCCGCTTGAGAAGCGTGGCGGGTGGATGTGGTCCGCCCTTTACCAGCAGCGCCCCAGCCCGGAAGAAGGTTTGTTCTTCCTGCGCGATCACTTCCAGTGGTTCGATATGGGCGACATCTTGCAGAAGTGGCGGGAAGGCTCACTCTCGATCTATGGGGCATCGGACTATGCGGTGACGCAAAAGGCGGATCAGAATGAGCCAGACTGGACAGTTCACATGGTCTTTGGTGTCGATGCCAACTGGAACATCTACGTCCTCGACATGTGGCGGGATCGCACAACCTCCGACAAATGGGTCGAGGCGTGGATTCGGCTAGTTACGAAATGGAAGCCGATGATGTGGGCCGAGGAACAGGGGCAAATCATCAAGGGCGTTGGACCGTTCTTGTCCAGAATGGCCCATGAAAACAGTGCCTTCACCCATCGCCGCCAGTTCACCAGCGCCACGGCGAAGGATCAGCGCGCGCAGTCCATCCTCGGTATGGCAGCGAGCGGATTACTATATCTACCCCGGAATTGGATTGGCCAGATGATCGAAAAGGAGTGCTTGGCGTTCCCCGCTGGCAAGAACGACGACATGGTGGACACGCTGAGCCTGATGGGCCGGATGTTGATGAAGGTGATCAGCGGCACAGATCCCGAAGAGGACGACGAGCTCGATCCTAACAGCCTTGAAGCCCTGTTTCGCGCGCATGGCCGGGGATCAATGCCCGTCTAAAGTGCCGCGCACGAATTTTCATCTGTGGTTTGTTCGCTCCCGAACCTCGTGGGAGCGTATTTCATGGCCAAAAACATCCCGGTACATTCGGCAGGACAGGACGTTGTGCCGTTCAGCCCGAACGTTGGGGTAAGCGCCGAAGACGTCGAGACCGCTGAAGAGGCGCGCGAGGTCAGCCCCGAGGATCAGCGCCGAGAAGCCCTGGCAAAGTGGTGTCGAGAGGAAATTCAGGCGGGCTTACGCTACGAGCGTCAGTTCCGCAGGGAGGCAGCCGAGGCGGAAAAGCTCTATATCGGCGAAACCAACGAGACCTCGATCTTGCGCGAGCAGATCAAGACCACAGACGAGCAGGTCAACTACATTCACGCCAACATCGAGGTGCTCAAGCCGCTGGTCTATTCCGCGCCGCCGGAGCCTATCGTGCGCCGTCGATTCTACGGCGATGGCCAGGCCGACCAGACAGACCTTTACTCAGCCGAGGTTGCGCAGCGGGTCGCGCTCTTCCTGATCGACACGACCGAATTCGACCGGGTGATGAAGCAATGCCGCGATCATTGGCTGATCCCGGGAAGGGCACTTCCGCGCGTGTTTTATGAAGCGACGTTTGGCGAGACCACGCAGATCGGTCCCGACGGAGAGCCCATGCTCGATGAAGAGGGCAACGCGCTCACCTACGAGATGAAGGCGGATGAGCGTGTCTATTTCCGCGCGCCGCACTGGAAGCGGGTGATCTTCTCGCCGGCAAACACCTGGGATGATCTGACCGCGATCTCATACGAGATTCCGATGACGCGGGATCGGGTGCGCAAGAAGTGGGGCGATCAGATCGCAGCCCGCATGTCTTATCCCATGAGCGGCACAAGCGAGTTGCACGACACGTCCCAAGATGACGACATGTGGGATCCGGAAGACCGGGAAAACAGTGGTGCGAGAAGCCCCAATAGCCGCGATCAGTGTCTCGTCTACGAGATTTGGGACCGCGAAAACCGCCGCGTTCTGTGGTGGTCTCCTCATTACGAGCCCGGATTGATCGCAGACACCGAGGATCCACTCAACCTCGAAGGGTTCTTCAACACGGTCGAACCGCTCCTGGCCGCCACGATCAATGGTCGTATGACGCC
>CAYWND010000018.1:6171-7355 GCA_964459085.1 uncultured Oceanibium sp.
CGGCCCGACGTGATGTTCTACAAAAACCGGGCGGAGGAAATTAACACCGCCACGGAGAAACTGGGCGATATCCTGAAGAAGATTGCCATCGCTGGCCTGTATCCCGGTGAAAAACAGGCATCAGTGGCGAAGCTGCTGGAAGGGAAAAGCCAGCTTGTTGCGGTCAGAAACTGGGCGGCGTACCTAGATGAAGGCGGCGTACGTGGCCTGATAGACTGGTTGCCGCTTGATGCGTTCATCTCAGCAGCCACAGCACTCGTAAGCCTGCGCGACCAGGCAAAACAGCAGATGTTCGAGATCTCGGGTATATCCGACATCATGCGCGGGCAGGGTGATCCGGAAGAGACAGCCACAGCCCAGAACCTCAAGGGTCGCTACGCCGGGATGCGCTTGGGCGATCGTCAAACGCGGATGGCGCAGTTTGCGCGCGATACGTTGCAGATGGGCATCGAGGTTGTTTTCGAGCACTACGACCACGAGCGGATCATTGAGATGGTGAACCTCAACCTGCCGAGGACGAAGCAGGAGCGGATACTGCGCGCAGAGATGGACGACACCAGCATGCCCGACACATCGTGGGAAGAAGTGTTTGAGCGGCTCGGCAACGACATGAGCCGTAAGTTTGCGATCAATATCGAGACGGATTCTACGCTGCTGCCATCTCAGGAAGAGGACAAGAAGGCCCGTATCGAGTTCCTGACCGCCTTCAGCACATTTATCGAGCAATCCCTGATGGCAGGCCAGAACGGTATCTTCCCGATGAAGATGGCCAAGGAACTGTTGCTGTTTGCTGTCCGCGGATTTCCGAAGTCTCGCACGATCGAAAGCATGATCCAGGCGCTACCTGAACAGGTTGAAAGCCCGCCACCGCCCGATGTGCAGGTACAGGTGGCGAAGATCAGGGCAGAGGCTGACCTTGAGGTCGCGAAGCTTCGATCGCAAACCGACATTGCGGAACAAGAACTTGAAAACAAGGCCCGCTTGCAGGAGCGCGGTGCCACGATCGCTGCGGAGGCCGAAATGCGCGCGGCCGATGCAGTAGGACAACCACCCGCGCAGCAAGGAGGCCAGTAATGGCAAAGAAACCCGCTTCGAAGACCGAGGCAAACAAGCCGACGACCAAGCAGATAAAGAAACCCGCTTCGAAGACCGAGGCAAACAAGCCGACGACCAAGCAGATAAAG
>CAYWND010000018.1:7455-16001 GCA_964459085.1 uncultured Oceanibium sp.
AAAGAAACCCGCTTCGAAGACCGAGGCAAACAAGCCGACGACCAAGCAGATAAAGAAACCCGCTTCGAAGACCGAGGCAAACAAGCCGACGACCAAGCAGATGGAGCAGTTTCGCGCGATGGCGGCTGACAAGGTGTCGATCGACATCGTCATCCGAAACAAGACAACCCACTACGCGGTGCCCATCGAAGATGCTGACAAGTCGCAGATCCTGGCGATCGCGTCTCGGAACATCGCCGATGCGGCGTATGCAGCCAGCAAGGCCAAGGCAATGAAAACGCGGGTCGAGCCGACCAGTGACCCGGCAATGATGCCGACCCCGGACACGGCGCCCGAAGCTGCCTGAGAACAACAAGCGGGGCCATTGAGCCCCGCAACACCCAGAGAGGAGCCAATGGGCAGAGGATACAGGCTGGGCATCGAACAGGATCGATTTGATGCCATTTTCGGCGCGAGACCAGAAGGTGCCGCACGGGGGCGCTATGTCAGCAACCCGATCACGGGCAAGGTTGAGCGCTTGCAGGATATGACGCCAGAACACCGGCGGGCGTACTTGTCCAAGAAACGCGGCAAACCCACCAATCTCCACATCATCCGTGACATCGAGCCGTTCAAGACGGGCGAGATCGATGGGCAGGTTATCGGCAGCCGGCGGCAGATGCGCGACTACATGCGCCAGAACGATCTCGCTGAATATGAGCCATCACTGACCGCCAAACCTGCGATGGACCTCGATGAAGCGAACCTTGACGAGTCGATCGAGCGCGCAATGCAGACCAGCGCACTCGATATCGCCCCCCTTGATCACGCGTCTGAAGATGATGCCGCAGGGCTGGAGATGATCGATGGAGCTTAAAACCCTTCCACCGTTGGAATTTACGGATGACCGCCTGAAGCGTCTTTGGGGGCGAATGGATGCGGATATCACCGATACCATGCGTGTGATCGATGCGGCTTGCCGAGTGCGTGGCAAGGTCAATGCTGCCCAGCGACAGCGGCACAAAGCAAAAAACGCGTTTCAAGCCGCCGCACTTGAAGCGATCTCTGCACTAGCGTTCGCAACCATCGATCAGGAACACGCCAAGGAGCAGAGGATTTCACATGTCCGACCAGAAGAAAACGGCCACCCCACCCAGTGATGACGAGGACATCTTCACCATGGGAGATGATGATCTCGACAACGCGGTTGCCAACGCGCTGAACGACTACGATCCCGATGCGGACATTGATGACGATGATCTTGGTGTTGCTGCGGACTTTGAGGCTCCGAAATCGGAAGAGCAGATTTCCGAAGGCGAGGGCATGAAGCGTGTCAACCAGGCCGATGACAAAGAGCGTGAACCGAAGGCGAAGGCAGACGACACCCCCAAAGACGACAATGATGACGCTGCCGCAGACGACGACGCCGAAGCGACAAAAGCCAAGACCGAGGACACCGAGGGCGAAGCCGGTTCCGACAAAGACGGTGATGACGGAGACACCGCAACCTTCGAAACCGTGATGGAAGGCCTGGACGAGGCGAACCGGGCGCTGGTGACTGATCACTTCAAGGACGAAAGCGAGATCAAGACGCTTTTCGAAAGCCGCGCCGAGGATCTCAAGAAGTTTGGCACGACGGCTCCGGAGGCGGTGAAACGGCTGGTCGAGTTGAACGACTACGCCAATCGCAACCCGCACGAGTACGCCGCCTGGGTCGCATCTCAGGTCAACCCGAAAGATCCATCCCTTGTTTTGATCAATGCAGCAAAGGCCATTGGTGTTGATCTGGTGGTCAAGCCTGCCGATACGCCGGTGCCTACGCCAACAAATGACACTCAGGACCAGGACGATCAGTCTTCCGACGATGACGATCTATTCGCTGATCCCGAAGTGCAGAAGGTCAAAGCCGACAATGCGCGTCTTCAGGCTGAGATTGACGCACTGAAGGCAGGCGGACAGCCCCAGCAGCCCAATCAGATTGGCCCAGACAGCCCGGCAGCTCGGCAAGAGGCGGAGATCACCGCTTTCGAGACTGCGCGGGGCGCAGATGGTCAGCTTCTTCGACCGCACTTTGGCATCTTGCAGCCGATCATGGTGACGCTGATGCAACAGGACATCGCTGCGGGCAAGCAGGTCAGCAGCGCCGACCTGGGAACATACTACGACCGGGCCGAATTGGCTCATCCAGACACATCTGAGGCGGCGATGCAGCGGAGAATTTCTGCTGAAACTGCCGCACAGCAGGCTTCCAATCTGCAAAAGCAGCAGGAAGAGCGGAAAGCCGCGACGGCCAAGGCCAAGCGTGCATCACAAATTTCGGGCGGGGACCATGGTGTCGCGCGCCACGCAGATCCGGATAGCCTTGATGCAGCTATAGCCGCTGGAATGGCGGCAGGCGGTCTCTAGGGAGCCGGGCACCCATAGGAGCACGGGATGAACAACCCGAATATGCTGGAAATGGTCACCGCGACGCTCCGCTACCGCCGGAAGGCTATTGCGGACGCGATGACCAAGAACAACGCCCTCATGTTTCAGTTGCGTCGGAAGGGGCGCATCGATCTGATCGATGGTGGGCGAACGATCACCGAACCGATCCTCTATGGCGAGAACGCGAACCACCAGTGGTACACGGGCCGCGAGGTTCTCAACGTGGCAGGCCAGGAAGTCCTGACTTCGGCCGAGTACGACTGGAAGCAATATGCTTGCGGCGTCTCGATCTCCGGTCTGGAAATGATGCAGAACTCTCCGAGCAAACATCAAATCCACGACATGATGAAGACCCGCATCATGCACGCCGAGAAGACAATCGTGAACAAGAACCACGAGTCGGCCTATTCGGATGGAACGGCGTCGGCCGGTAAAGAGTTCGGTGGTCTGGACCTGCTGGTCAATGATGTGGCGGGCGCGACGGTTGGCGGCATCAACTCCGGCACCGCAACGTGGTGGGACAATAAGCGGGCGACGATCGCTGGCGGACCAACCACGGCCAACATCTACGCGAACATGCTGAACATGTGCCTGAGCCTGAGCCGAGGCTCGGACAAGGTGGACCTGATCATCGGTGACAACACGTACTACTCCGTGCTGTCGCAGTATCTTCAGGGCCAACAGCGCTTCATGGATGCGAAGTTGGCCGATGCCGGTTTCCGCAACCTGATGTTCGAAGGCGTGCCGGTTGTGGCCGACGGTGGTGACGGCGGTTTCGCGCAGGTCGGGATGTACTTCCTGAATTGCGCATCGATCCGCCTGATCATGCACAAGCGCCGGAACAACGTGCCCTTGGGTGGCCCCCGTCGTCCTCTGACCGAGGACTCGGACACGGTGATCCTGGCGGGGATGGGCAACTTCACGTCCAACAACCGCGCGCGCAACGGTCGTCTGACGTCGGTCTAAGCGCTGAATAAATCTGGCGGGCTCTTCGGAGCCCGCCTTTCCCATAGTAGGAGCACAACAGATGCATCAATACGGACTTCCTCCCAGCCCGCAACCGCCACTGACAAACACAGGCAATGCCTACGTCACAGAAAAATCGCACGAGGATATCGAGCGAGATTCCCCTGTAAAGTCCGCTGGACTGGCCGTTTCGTTCTTCTGGGCAAAGATACCGATCTACGGTGACAACGGTCTGCCCACAGGTGAGTTGCGAGACAAGCTGTGCGTCGCTAAGGCCATTATCGGCGACTTCAAAACCGTCGCCTGCAAGATGATCTCCGAAGAACAGGCGCAGAGACAGTTTCCGCGCGAATATGCAGCGTTTACGCAGCAAATGGAGTTGCCGGATGACGGCACTCCCCTGCAAGAGCTTCCAGGCATCACGCAAAGCCAGATCGGCTTGATGCTTCTGAACCACGTTCGCACAGTTGAGCAGGCCGCAAAATTGACCGAGGCACAGGTATCTGCTCTGGGTCTTGTTGGTCAGCAGGTCCATGACTGGTCGAAGCGCTGGCTGGATATGCGCGAAGGTGCATCGGAAGAGTTGGACACCACCAGCGAGTTGGCGGCGTTGAAGGCACAGCTTGCGCACCTGTCCAACGTGAACGACAAATTCGAAAAGCAGACCAAGGAGCAGCAGATCCAGATCGATACGCTGCGTCAAAGCCTTGGTCAGAACGTGGTGCCCGGGGGCAGTGATCCTTCCGCGAACCGGGGCATCATCATGAACTCGGATGACGAAGAGGACTTCTACGGCGGCCAGAATCCGCTGGCGGATGGTGACGATACGGGCGCACCGCTCGAAGATCCTCTAGCGTAGGGAGGCGCGCATGGACTTTTCTGAAGCGCTCAAGGTGGTCAAGGCCGGCGGCCGTGTACGTCTCCGGAGATGGAAAGAGAAGGGGATGTTCATCTTCTTCGTTGACGAGAAAGAAGTGGTGGACAGTCGCGTGCCTTGGAAATCTGTAATTACTCAATATCAGGAACTCATAGCTCCCATAAGCGCGACAATGGATAAATATTCAGAAATACCAAAACACTACCACCATATCGTTCTATTCACCCCAAAAGGCAGGTTGATACCCTACCAACCTTCTTCGTCGCATATGCTGGCCGAGGACTGGGAGATCGTGGAGACGTAGCCGATGCCTCGAACCATTCTACAGATCGCGCAAGAAGCAGCGGAGCGGGCAATTCTCCCCGCTCCGTCTGTCCTTTTTGGCTCGAATGACCGCATATCGCGCATTCTTCGAGTGGCGGCCATAGACACAGTGCGCGAGATCATGGACGCCGCGGATCGCAACGGGCTTTCCGACTTCGCGTCGACGTGGGTTTTCGAGTTGGAGCCGGACAAGTTCCTGTATGATCTGCCGCCGGATTACCAAGGAGTGATCCCCGGCACTGAGCATCGCAACAATTGGCCGGTGGGCTTGCTGGGCCCGGTCGGGCCGGTAGGTTGGTCCAACTGGCTGAACAACGTGACTGTGCCCACGACGCCCTATGGCTGGCGCATTCGTGGCAACAAGCTGGCGATCGAGCCTATTCCCACGGCGCGAGAATTGATCCAGATCGATTACAAGTCGCGCTACGCTGTAAAGGTGGCACTCTCGGATATGCTGGCGGCCAACAAGATCGGCGATAACTTCCCCCGCCTGCCGTTCATTCCGATGGAAGGCCACATCAAATACGCATCGAGCAGCGCTTGGGGCTCCGGTGAATGGGGCGTGGCCAAATGGGGAGACTTCGATCCCGCATCAGGGGGCACCCTTCAGGACTTCATGACCGGACTGCGCCGCGAGCTTGCAGACGGATCGCTGGGCTGGACCACGCAAACGGGTCCCTATGCCCGCAAGGAGTTCTTTGACACCGATACCGACCTTCCGGCCTTCGACGATGACCATGTGCTCTCTCTGGGAATGACCTGGCGTCTGGAGAAAGGCATGAGCAAGGACTATGCGGACCATATGGATCGCTACTATCGGCGTCTTCAGGTGCAGTTGGCCGATGACGCTGGCGGCGGTCGAGACATCTCACTCGAGCGAAGCCGTGGCACCCTTGAGCAGGTTCCGCTCGACAACAATGGAAACTGGGTGGTGAGCTGATGCCACGCTTCTTGAGCCGAAAGGAGCGACTGTCCCGCGCTTCTGTCCCACAGGCTCAGGAGGCACCCTGGCCATTGCCGTTGCGCGGCCTGATGACCGAGGCGAAATCTTCCCGGATCAACAACCTCTATGCGTCGCGGTTTGAGAACTTCCGGTCCGACGGTTTCTCGATGTTCCTGCGCGACGGCTTCACCAAGAACGCGGCCACAAACCCGATCCAGCGCATCCCCTATGAGTTCCGCGGTCAACCTCGCTACATCGAGATCTACGGCGATCGTGCTGAAGTGGACAGTTCGACCTATTTTCGCAACTTCGGCCGCCCAGTGATGACGGCCTACCTGTCGTCTCAGGCAATTATGGTGGATGGCCGCGACGTGCCGTTTCGCTACGACGGGACAGACTTGCAGGCCGCGGGGTATACCTCGAGCAATGTGAACGTGAACACGCTTGATGGCGCGATTGCACACCAGGACAGGATCTACATGTGGGACTCTGACGGCCCGTTGGAGTTCTTCTATGGTGAGTTGGGCGCGGTCACGGGCGAGTTGACGCGCTATCCCCTCGATCGACTGGGCAACATCTCAGGCTCGATCGTGGTGATGGCCAGCGTCTCGATCGGCGATTTTGAGGGCACGAACGACAATCTCGTGATCATGACCAGCACTGGCGATATGGTGATCTACGAGGGCTTGGACCCGGGCGACCCTGAGAACTGGCGTCTCTGGGGGCGTGCCAAGGTGGCGGTTCCGTTCTCGCGGTTCGGTGTTACCAAACTCGGGTCCGATGCGCTGATCCTGACGAAATCGGGTGTGATCTCCGCGATCGAGGCAATGCGCAACCAGGAGCAGGCAATCAATGGCCGCTTGGCTCGGCCTATCCGAAAGTCTCTCGTGCCGCTGATCGCGCAATATGGCGGCGTGGAAGGCTGGCAGATGATGACCTCGCCCGACGGCGCGCAGGTGGTCATCAACATTCCGACCGGCGCAACCCGTCAGCAGTTCATCTATGACGTCGAGGCAACCGCCTGGCGTACAGCGGATTATCCAGCACAGCGCTGGCATGCGCTCAACAATGACCTGCAATTCACCCACACGGATGGCTCGATCTGCACCCCAGACGATACCGACGGAGACGATGGGGCGGCTATCACAGCGGTCTACCATTCGTCCTGGGTGGACTTCAAAAAGGGATCTCAGATCTCGTACCTGTTGCCAGAGGTCTACGGAGTTGGGGCGATCACGATGAAGATCACGGCACTGACCGACCGAAACGAAACACAGCGCGATATCGACGAGGGAACGCAGACCATCACGATATCGCCGCAAGATGAGACCGACGCGACACGCCAAGTGATCAACGAGAGAATTCCGATAGGCGTGGCCGGCGACGTGTTTCAGCTAAGGATTGAAATCACCGCCAAGGAAGCGGAGTTTGCTGGGCTCCGCGTGGGAGTTGCATGACCGTTCAGAAACTGGGTGAAGTCGTCTTCGGCATGGATGAGGTCATCACCGAATGGGTATGCCGACGCATCCCATATTCCGCGCCGATGCCGGGGGACCGGGCGCTGGGTGTTTATCGGGATGGACGTATCATCGCTGGCGTCGTTTATCAGGCGCAGAACCCCGCCAACATCATGGCCTCGATCGCAGCAATACCGCAGAGCGGATGGGCATCCAGGCGCACGCTTCACGCTCTGTTCTTCTATCCCTACGTGACGCTCGGCTGCCCAAGGATCACGACGTGCATCGCCCAGACAAATGGATTGTCTCTGAAACTCGCGATCTCGATGGGGTTTCAACCCGAAGCAATTTTGGAGCGTGCCGCACATGATGGGTCGAACTTGGTAGTGCTCAAAATGTTCAAGGAAAACTGCATCTGGATCGAGAACCATGAGCAAAGGCGGCGGCAGCGCACCGAGATCACCGGACCCGAATGAAACCGCTGCGGCAGAGGCCCGGCTGAATCGACCGGATCTTTACAACGCCGACGGCAGCCGCGTTCTTCAGGGCTACACCGACGCCAACGGCAATTTCGTCCAGGGCGTCACGCCTGACGAGTTCCAATCAGCGACCAAGCAGGTCGAAAGCGACACGCAGCGCCAGATCCGGGAGTTGCTTGAGCCGGGTGCGGTGTCGACGGTGGAGCAGATCCTTTCCGCGAACGCTGAGCTTCCCGCGCAGGCAGAGCTTCGCGACACATCAGATCTCGCGAACACCATCTATGAGCGCCAGCTTTCTCTGCTTCAGCCTCAGATCGAAAAGGGCGAGGACCGGCTTTTGACCAACCTGCAAGCCCGTGGCATCCCGATCGGTGGGGAAGCGTTCAACGATGCCTATGGCGAATACACGCAGGAGACGCAGGGAACGCTGGCTCGGCTGTCTGCCGACGCTGATGTCGCTGCACGCAACGAACAGTCCCGCCTCTTCGGCCTTGAGACCGCGCAGCGCGGAAACTCCCTCAATGAGCTTCTGTCTCTCGTCGGCGGGGGATATACCCCCACATCGGGCAATGTGCAGCCGACGGGCGGCCAGATCCCGCTGGGCAGCTATGTGAACCAGGACTATCAAGCGCGGCTTGGTCAGTATCAGGCGGACCAGGCCAACCGCATGAGCGCCTACCAGAACGCTGGCAACATCGGCATGAGCCTTCTGCTTCTCTGCACACAAGAGGCAAAAGACATTCAGGCGTATCTGGACACCGAGAACGCCCTGAAGGTGGTTGAGCGTCTTCCGCTCTTCGTGTGGCGGTACAAAGAGGGCATGGCTCCGCCGGGCATGGGGCAGGAACTGCACGCGGGACCGATGGCTGAAGCGTTGCACGAGCTGACGGGTCTGGGTCAGTCTGATGTGATCTCACCCACTGACCTGTTCGGTATCCTTCTGGGGGCAGTTAAGCAACTCAGTGACAGGATCGGCGCAATTGAGCGGTCGTTGTCATTCGAGGTAGAGCAGCCGGAGTATGTGAATTGAACATCTTACCGGAAAAGGGCTCCGCAGGGCGCGCACAGCTTGCCCAGATGATCGCTGCGAGCGC
>CAYWND010000019.1:0-15825 GCA_964459085.1 uncultured Oceanibium sp.
ATGGCGCCGAAGGGGAAACCCTGACGCTGGAAATCGACCCCACGGCCCACCCCGCCTGGACCGGCGGCGGCACCAAGCTGATGGACACCGGCGGCCGCGTGTCGAAATTCAAGAAGAAGTACGAAGGCCTGGGCTTCTAAGGTCTTTCCCTCCGTCACCGGAGGAACTCGGAAAAGCACGAAGGCGCCAGCCGGTCCCGGCGGCGCCTTTGCCGTATCCAAGAGGGTGGAATGGCCCACATCATCGTTCTGGGCAACGAAAAGGGCGGCACAGGCAAGTCCACCACCGCCATGCATGTCACGACCGCGCTTTTGAGGTCCGGCTATGGGGTCGGGGTGATCGACCTGGACCTGCGGCAGCAATCCCTGGGCGGGTATGTGCGCAACCGCATCGCCTATAACGACCGCCAGGGCGCGGCGCTTCCGGTGCCGCAGTTCCAGGCGCTTGAACTCAGCCGCGCCGACAGCGCCCGCACAGCTCAGTCCGAAGAAGAGGGGCGTTTTGCGGACGCGCTGACCCAACTGGACGCGACCTGTCGGTTCATCGTGATCGACTGCCCCGGCGCCCACACCCGCTATGCGCAGATGGCCCATTCAACAGCGGACACGCTGATCACACCGATGAATGACAGCCTGGTGGACTTTGACCTGTTGGCGCGACTTGATCCTGCCACGGGCAAGGTGCTGGGGCCCTCGATCTATTCGGAAATGGTCTGGGGCGCGCGTCAGCTTCGCGCCTCTGCCGGGCTGCCACCGCTTGACTGGCTGGTACTGCGCAATCGCATGGCCACCCTGGATGCCCACAACAAGCGCCGGGTCGGAGAGGCGCTGGCCGATCTGGCAAAGCGGATCGGGTTCCGGCTGGTGCCCGGGTTTTCGGAACGGGTCATTTTCCGCGAGCTGTATCTGGATGGGCTGACCCTGCTGGACCTGGCCGACTCGACCGGCATTCGAATGACGATGTCAAACATCGCGGCCCGGCAGGAAGTGCGCGATCTGATGAAGGCGTTGAACCTGCCCGACACGGATCTGGCAATCTAGCCCGCCGCAACGGCGACTGGGCAGACCGCCCAAGCGGTTAGCCGCCCGTCCCGATCACCTCGCAAGGGGTCTGGCGCGCGGCCAGTCGCGCACAGGCCGCCGTGGCCTGCGCCTGGCTGAGGCCCACGAACCGGGCGTGATACCACCCGGGCGACCCTGCGGGTTTCAGATCCCGCTTGCTGCCTTCCAGGGCCTCCATCTCTTCCAGCGCCGTGCGCAACAGCAGCTTTTCGGCATTCGTCCGGTTGTGCGTGCCGCCCAACTGCACGATCCAGTCTCCCACTCGGCGACCGGTTGGCGCCGCCAAGATCTTGGCCCCACCATCCGCCATCTGCCGCGCCGACGGCGTGCCAGGCTTGATCGTCCGCCCGCCCACGCTGCCTGGTCTCAGGACAGGGCGGATATCGGCGCTCAGGATGGCGCGTGCTGAGGCATTGAACACCTTGCGCTCGACTGGTTTCTCGGCCGGCGCCTCGACCAGATCCGCAGCCGAGGGAGACTGCGCCAGGGCGCGCGTGACCTCGGTCGCAATAACGATTGCATCTGCGGGACCGGCGGGGCGGTTCGTCGGCCGAAAGCTGCGCTTCAGCGGGCCACGCTGCGCCGCAGACGCCACGACAGTCGAGCCTGCACCGATCACAGGCCGGGCCGGTTTCGCAGTCTTCACATAGCTGCCCATGCGACGGAACCCCAGGTCCATCAACTCGGCCACTTTCTTGTTCCGCGCCGCTGTCGAGGTGCCGCCAAACATCGATACGATCACCCGCTTGCGGCCCTTCTTGGCCGAAGACACCAGGTTGTAACCGGCCGCGCGGGTATAACCCGTCTTGATCCCGTCGGCGCCAGGATACGCATTCAGCAGCCGGCGGTTCGTGTTGTAGACGGTCTTCAGCTTGGCGCTGGTCGATCGGCGCGAAAACAGGTTGTAGTACTCGGGGAAATCATAAAATAGCTGTCGACCCAGGATCGCCATGTCCCGCGCGGTGGACATATGCCCCGACTGGGTCAGGCCACTTGCGTTCTTGAACGTCGTCCTGCGCATCCCCATCGCCCGCGCCGCAGCCGTCATCTTGCGTGCAAAGGCGCGCTCGCTGCCCGACACCGCCTCGGCCAGGGCGGCCGCTGCGTCGTTGGCGGACTTCACCGCCGCCGCGCGGATGAGATAGCGGATCTCGATCTTCTGCCCGGCGCGCAGGCCCAGCTTGGACGGCGGTTTCGAGGCCGCGTGTTTCGAGATTCGCACCTTCTGGTCCAGCGACATTCGACCTGCGCGGATCTCTTCGAACACCAGATACAGCGTCATCATCTTGGTCAGCGATGCGGGATGTAGCGGCGTGTCCGCGCTGCGGGCATGCAGGATCTTGCCGTCACGGGCATCCATCACAACCGCAGCATATTGTGCCGCTAGCGCACTGACTCCATACATCGAGAGAAAAAGCCCGAGCATCAGCCCGCGCACTGCCTTGGAGATCATCCGGGACTCCGTCGATCTGAAAACTGCCTCGACCACCTGTTTGCCCAGTGGCCATGTTCTATTTTGGTCAAGCTACCACGACAGGCCGCTTCGGAAAAGGGCATAATTTTCAATACTTGGCAGCGTGTTCTTCATGCACATCGCGCACACGCTCCGGTTTTTTCGCAATGCAACATAATCTCTTGACGCACTGCACAATAACTCCTATATTGCACCGCAGAATAACCAGACACCCCACGACACTCAGGAGAGAACAGACATGGCCAAAGCCACCAAAGCTGCGTCGTCGGTCGAGGAATTCGCCGCAGATGCACAGAAATCCATGACCGAAGGTATGGAAAAAATGACCAAGGGCTTCGAAGATCTGACCGCGTTCGGCCAGGAAAACGTCGACGCCGTCGTCAAATCGTCCGAGATTGCCGCCAAGGCTGCCGAAGGCATCGGCTCGGAAGTCACCGCCTACTCGAAGAAAGCGTTCGAAGACGGCGTTGCCGCCGCTCAGGACCTGGCCGCTGCCAAGAACATGACCGAACTGATGGAAAAGCAGTCCGCTTTTGCCCAGACGGCATTCGAAGGCTTCATCCAGCAGGCAACCAAGATGAACGAAATCTACATGGCTGCTGCCAAAGACATCACGGCCCCGCTGAACCAGCGTTTCACGGCCGCTGCTGACCAGCTGAAGACGTTCGGCGCCTAAGGCCGCGCAGACGTCACATTGCCGGAACTTGTGAAAAGGGGGCCATGCCCCCTTTTCTGTTTTCGTACTGCCGATATATAAAGGCAACTCGACATCAAGGTTCCGCAAGGCGATCGCAGTGCAAGACTTCGACCCGATCACGATGAACGACCCTGGCGACGACGACACCGGCGGCGGCGACGGGGATGTGGGCGTTGCCACCAGGACCAAGACCAAGACGGCAAAGCCGCCGCTATACAAGGTGCTTTTGCTGAATGACGACTACACACCGATGGAATTCGTGGTCCACGTGCTGGAACGGTTCTTTGGCATCTCGCATCAGCACGCGGTCGACATTATGCTGACGGTCCACAAAAAGGGCGTGGCCGTGGTCGGTGTATTCTCGTTCGAGATTGCCGAAACCAAGGTCACGCAAGTCATGGATTATGCACGGCGAAATCAGCACCCGCTTCAGTGCACCATGGAAAAAGAGTAGTCGCATGCGCCCCGCGCGCATCCAGATCCCCTTTGATCACGACGTGCCCCGGCCCGGTGGTGATGACACGGTGTTTGTCTTTGGCCCCGACAGGGCCTTTGACCCGGGCCCACTGGTGGATGCCAACCTGGTTTGCTTCACCCCGGACAAGGTGGTCTGGGGCCAGCTTGCGGCAGCCGGGCGAACGGTCGCGGAAACCCCGGTAGGCGAGTGCCAGATCGCCCTGGTCTATCTGCCCAGAAACAGGGTCCAGGGCCTGGGCTGGATCGCAACGGCCCTCGACTGCCTGCGTCCCGATGGCTGGCTGATCGTGGACGGCACGCGCGCAAATGGCGCGGATGCAACGCTCAAGCGACTGACCAAGACCTTGCCGAACTGCACCGTCGCCGCCCGCGATCATGGCAAGGTTGCGTGGGTTCGTCGCCCGCAGCAACTGCCGGATGCGGTGGCAGACTGGTCCGCAGCGGCGCAACCCAGCCGCAACCGTGACGGATACCTGACCGCGCCGGGCATGTTCTCGCAGGACGGTCTGGACCCTGGAACCCGCCTGCTGGCAGACACCCTGCCCCGGGACCTGTCCGGCGCGGCCGTGGATCTGGGCGCAGGCTGGGGTGGCCTGTCCGCATGCCTTTTGGCCGCCGCGCCAGGGCTGGAGCGGTTGGACCTGGTCGAAAGTGATCGGCCGTCCATCGAGGCCGCCCAATCGAACATCACAGACCCACGCGCCCGATTTCACTGGGCTGATGCAACCACCTGGGACTGCGGCCCTTACGATCTGGTCGTAGCGAACCCTCCGTTCCACTTAACCCGGCGATCCGATCCCGGCCTGGGCGTCGCGTTTATCGCCGCAGCGGCCCGGCTCGTCGCCGCCAAAGGTCAGTTCCTGATGGTGGCCAATCGCCAGTTGCCCTATGAACGGGCGCTGGACCAGGCGTTCGCGGAATGGTCGGAAATCCGGTCTGACAAGACCTACAAGATCCTTACCGCCAAGCGGCCCCGCAAAGGGCGCCGCGCGCGGGCAGGCTGAACCCGAGGGTAGATCCATGGCATTCTCTGTCGAAGGCAAATCCGTGATCGTCACCGGCGCCGGAAAAGGTGTGGGACAGGCCATTGCACGCCGATTTACCGAGCTTGGGGCATCCGTGATGCTGGCCGGCAACGACGAAGAGGGGTTGGCCGCCGAAGCCGCCGCCATGCAAAAACAGGACCTGAATGCCGCGCACTTTGCAGGTGATCTGCGCGAGAAACTCACGATCGCGAACTTGATCTCAGCCACCATAGATGCGTTCGATCGCATCGATATTCTGATCAACGCAAGTCGTGATGTTCAGACCTCCGAGCCGTGTAATCCGGATGACCGCAGCCTTGATCACCTGTTGGCGCAGAACCTGCTGCCGACCCTGCGGCTCAGCCAGATGGCCGCGCGCAAGATGGTCAAGGCCCATCCGGACCGAGACCCGGACGAGACGATCGGTGCGATTGTGAACGTAACCTCGATCGCGGCCAGACGCACACTGCCGGAACTGATGGCCTACTCTGTTACCTCCGCCGCAGTGGACCAGTTGACGCGATCCATGGCCGTGGCCTTGGCCCCGGATGGCATCCGCGTCAACGGCATCGCATTGGGATCGGTGATGAGTGCCAGCCTGAAAACCGCGCTAAAGGACAGCGACAGCCTGCAAAAGGACGTCACCGCCGTCACACCGCTGGGCCGGATCGGAGAAGCCGAAGAAGCAGCCGAGGCGGCCGTGTTCCTGGCGTCCGACAGCGCGTCGTTTATCACGGGTCAAATCCTCGCCGTAGATGGCGGGCGCACGATGCTGGACCCGATCAACAAACCGGCGCACTGACGCCGCAGCCGCCTCAGGGCTGCTTGTCATCCTCGTCGCCCGAGCTTTCGGGCAGGTTGAACAGGCTGTCTGCGTCGATCAACTCGTCATCACCCGAAGACCCATCGTCGCCCTGCGGATCGGTCAGCGAGAAGTTCTCCAGCCCCGAGATGTTCGACGGCATGCGCGGTTCGTCCTCCATCTGCAGCGACTGCTCGGTCGAGACCAGCTTCATCCGCTCGTCATCGGTCATCCCCTCGCCCGACTTCTCGGCCTTCTTCGCGGCCTTGGCCACAGCGGCGTCCAGTTCCGTCTGTTTGGACAGACCCAGGGCGACCGGATCAACAGGTTGGATATTGGCCATATTCCAATGCGTGCGATCGCGGATCGTCTGGATCGTCGGCTTGGTTGTGCCCACCAGTTTCGAGATCTGGCCGTCGCTCAGTTCCGGGTGGAACTTGACCAGCCAGGCAATCGCAGCAGGACGATCCTGACGCTTGGACAGCGGCGTGTACCTTGGCCCCTTGCGCTTGGTTTCGCCTTCCGCAGCGGGGTTGTGCATCAGTTGCAATTTGGCCTTGGGATCGGCTTCGCAGCGCTTGATCTCTTCTGCGGTCAACTGGTTGTTGGCGATGGGATCGAATCCCTTGATGCCCTGCGCAACCTCGCCATCGGCAATCCCGTTGACCTCCAGCTCGTGCAGACCGCAGAACTCGGCAATCTGGCGAAAGCTCAGCATGGTGTTGTCGACCAGCCAAACGGCGGTGGCTTTCTGCATCAGGGGAAGGGCCATGGCGCGCTCCTGTCTATCAAGCGAATACATCTGTCCCGTGGCCGAAAACTCGGGTCCCGGATCGGGTACGCTCAAGGTTTCCGTGGGGAAGTCGAAGCGGTATATATGCCCAATCGTGCCCTTTGGAAAGGCCTTTTGAATGCGCTTGCCGCTGATCGCCCTAATGCTGTGCTGCCTGCCTTTCCGGGGCCAGGCCGACCAGGCCGGGGTCTTTGACTACTATGTCCTGGCGCTGAGTTGGACGCCCAGTTGGTGCGTGGCCGAAGGCGACGCCCGTGGATCCGACCAATGCGCGCCCGACCAGGGCTTTGGTTTCACCCTGCACGGGTTGTGGCCGCAATACCTGCGCGGCTGGCCCTCGTTCTGCCGCACCGGCCAACGCGACCCCTCCCGCAGCCAGACGGCGGCAATGTCCGACATCATGGGATCAGGCGGGCTGGCCTGGCACCAATGGAAGAAACACGGACGCTGCACCGGTTTGACCTCGCAGGCCTACTTCAACGCCTCGCGCCGCGCCTATGATGCGGTCGAGCGGCCGCAGGTGCTGCGTAAGCTGTCCCGGGATCTGCGGATCCCGCCACAGGTGATCGAGGCCGCGTTCCTGGAAACCAACCCCGAATTGCAGGCAGACGGCATCACCGTCACTTGCCGAGACGGGCGCCTGCACGAGATCCGGATCTGCCTGGACAAGGATCTGGCACCCCGCGACTGCGAACCAGATGTGCGCCGCGACTGCAGGGCCAACAGCGTGCTGGTCAGCCCGATCCGCTAGGCTTAGACGGTCAGCACGATCTTTCCGATATGCTGCGAGGTCTCCATCCGCGCATGCGCCTGTGCCGCCTGATCCAGGGTAAATGTGCGGTCCATGACCGGCGCAACCCGACCCGCCGCCAACAGGGGCCAGACCCGATCCTCCAACGCCCGCGCGATCTCGGTCTTGGCCGAGACCGACTGGGGCCTAAGCGTCGATCCGGTGATTGAAATGCGCCGGACCATCACCGGGGCCATGTTCAGTTCCATTTTGGGCCCCTGCAAGAAGGCAATCATGACCAGCCGCCCGTCGTCGCGCAGGATCCTCAGATCCCGGGCGATATAGTCCCCGCCCACCATGTTCAGGCTGACATCGACACCGCCCGCCTCACGCAGGACGTCGACATAATCCGCCTCGCGGTAATTCACTGCGATCTCGGCCCCCAACTCGGTGCACGCGGCGCACTTCTCGGCGCTGCCTGCGGTGGTGAACACGCGCGCGCCATGATGTGCCGCCAACTGAATGGCGGTTGTTCCGATCCCCGAAGATCCGCCATGCACCAGAAACCGCTCGCCCGCCTTCAGCCCGCCGCGCATGAACACGTTGGTCCAGACCGTAAAATAGGTTTCCGGCAGGGCCGCCGCCTGCACCATGTCCAGACCGTGCGGGATCGGCAGCGCATGGGTCGCAGGGGTCACGGCATATTCCGCATAACCGCCCCCGGGCAGCAGCGCGCAGACCGCATCGCCCTCGGTCCAACGCCCGGCACCGGGCCCGATCGCAGCCACATGCCCCGCGCATTCCAGGCCCGGCAAATCCGAGGCCCCCGGCGGCGGATCATAGGCCCCCGCCCGCTGCAACGCATCGGGCCTGTTCACCCCGGCCGCGGCGACCCGGATCAGGATCTCGCCCGGCCCGGGCTGCGGGACCTCGCGCTCGACCGTCTGCAGAACCTCCGGCCCACCGGGGGCCGAGATCTCGACGGCCGTCATCCGTGACGGCAAGGTCACGCCTGTACGCTCTCACGTGCGTGGGCATAGTCCCAATAGAGCGCCCGCGCGCGACGGCTGACCGGTCCATAAGGCAGGTCGCGGTCCTGGAACCGGGTCACCGGCATAACCTTGTGCGCATTGCCGGTCAGAAAGATCTCGTCCGCAGCTTCGAAATCCTCGACCGTCAGGGTTTCCTCACGCACGTCAACCCCGTCGTCCCGCAACAGCGAGATCACCCGCTTCCGCGTGATCCCGGCAAGGAACGTCCCGTTGGGCACAGGCGTGAACACCACGCCATCGCGCACCATGAAGGCATTGGTCGAGGCCGTCTCAGCAACGTTGCCCTCCAGGTCCAGCGACAGGGCATTGTTGTACCCCCGTGCCCGCGCATCCGCGACGATCCTGGCGTTGTTGGGGTAAAGGCACGCGGCCTTGGCCTCGGTCAGCGCAGTGTCCTGGCGCGGCCGCCGATAGGGTGACACTGTCAGGCTAAGGCCAGGTTCCGGATCAGCCAACGGCAGATCTTCCAGGCAGATTGCCATCGCGGTTGATCCCGGCAGTGCATCGATCAGGGCAGGACTGGCCAGTGTCGACCACATCATCGGCCGCAGATAAAGTGCCGTCTCTCCGCCAAAGCGGCGCACGCCCTCGCGGATCAGCGCCTCGATCTCGGGGCCTTCCATGACCGGTTCCATGCCCATCGCGCGGGCCGAGCGTGCGATGCGCGCGCAATGCAGATCCAGATCGGGCATCACGCCCTCGAACGCGCGGGCCCCGTCAAACACCAGCGTCCCTTGCCAGGTGCCGTGATCTGCGGCCCCCATGATGGGCGTGTTGCCGTCCTGCCAGCGCCCGTCGAACCAGGTCAGCGCCCGGGATCCGATGCCCATAAGAAACCTCCAACTTGCGTCAGCCCTATCTAGGCGTGTGCGCGCCTGGAACGCAATCCGGCAACGCCACAGCTTCAGACGAAAGATCGGACGTCGATCAGCGCCGCCACCGCCCCGGCATGTCGTCGCGACCCGCCCCGGGTGCCCGGACCCGACCGAGCACCTTGTCCGGCCCGGCCATCAGTGCACGCCCCAATGGATTGTTGCGGACCGCTGCCTTGACGCGCTCGAACGACATCACATCGTCGATCCGCCGCGCGATAAAGCCGCGCGTGGCCGCCATGTCCGGGCTTTCATCCCCCAGCCAGTACAAGACACAGGACGAATAAACGCCCGACAACGTGGCCCGCTTGGTGTACCAGTTTACATCATCGGCCGTGTCGCCCAGCGCTGTCCAGATCGTGTCGGCGGTATGCCAGATCGCGCGTGCGCCGTCGCGCGCATGGATCGGCAACGCAAACATCGCCGCCGCACGCCGCACCGCCTCGCGGTCGTCGGCGATCAGTTCGAACCGCAACTCGATGCACCGCGCAACCTTTTCGGAATACCGCAGGGTGGACATATCCTCGGTGGCGATACGCTCGGTTAACTCGGCATCCATTGCCCAGTGATAGGCCAGCGCCAGGTCCACACCGCCACGGGGAAAGGCCATCCGCGCCAGGCCCGGGTCCACGCCGGCATCGCGCACCGCCTCGGCCAGGGTCGCATCGCTCCATCCATCGAACGCAACATGCGGCAATGCCGCGTCGATTACATCTGCCTTGACCGCCTCGATGCGGGCGGCCTCGGCATTCGGGGCCTCAGTATCTGTCATTCATTCTCTCTCTTTTTCGGTTTCCGCCCTGTGGACAGACCCCGATGACGCTGCTATATAGCGCGCTCCTGCGAGAAATCGAAACTTAAGTCATGGAAAGGTTGGTGAAAACCAGTGCAGGTACAGGTTCGCGATAACAATGTCGATCAGGCGCTTCGGGCCCTGAAGAAGAAGTTGCAGCGCGAAGGCGTGTTCCGCGAAATGAAGCTTCGGCAACATTTCGAGAAGCCTTCGGTCAAACGCGCCCGCGAAAAAGCCGAGGCCATCCGCCGCGCGCGGAAACTGGCGCGGAAGAAAGCGCAGCGCGAAGGCCTTCTCTGAAGGACATTGGCGATACCCGGGCCATAGCGCCCGACCCGACCTAGCCCCGGACAGCTTGCCGGGGCTTTGTCATTTCTGATGGGTCTGCCCCACTTTCGCCCCCGCATGCGGGGCGAAGGGCGGGGGTGGGCGGGTGGGCCGACCTTCGGCCCGCATGCGGGGGCGAAAGATGCTTGGGACGGACGGCAAACGGATCTACGCCATCGGCGACATCCATGGCTGCGGCGCGGCGCTGGAAAGCCTCATCTCTCGCATTCGCGCCGATCTGCAGGCCGATCCACATCCCGACCCGCTGATCATTTTCCTTGGCGACTACACCGATCGTGGTGCCGACAGTCGCGGGGTGATCGACCAACTTGTGACGCTCAGGGACGGCCTGCTGCCCGCCCGCTTTCTGCGGGGCAATCACGATCATTGTTTCATTAGTTATATCGACACCCCGGATGCCACGACCCGCCACGACCTGCACTGGCTCGACCGGGCGATGGGAGGGGCCGCGACGCTCAGATCCTATGGCGTCTCGGTCGGACTGCTATCCCGACCCGGCGCCCGCCATGCCGCGTTCCTAGAGGCGTTGCCGCTTGCGCACCGCCAGTTCATGGGCGAGACCGAGACGCTGATCCAGATCGGCAGCTATATTTTCGTGCACGCTGGCATCCAGCCTGAAACGCCGCTCTCCGCGCAGGACTACCAGGACCTGATCTGGATTCGCGAGCCGTTCCTCAGCTATCCCCACGACCATCCCGGCATCGTCGTGCATGGCCACACGCCGGTCCCAGACGTCGAACATCACGGCAACAGGATTGCTGTCGACACCGGCGCCGTCTTTGGCGGGCGGCTGTCCTGTGTGATCCTTCAGGACGACGCCGCCTGGGACTTTATACCTGCCGGCCGGGTCGAAATGCGCGCAGGTTATGGCCTTACCGAGCGCCCCTTAGGGTTTTCACGAAGCTGATCGCTTCGGCCTGCCCGCCGAACCGCGGCAGGTTTTCATGCGTGCCACCGGGATAGACCTTCATGAACTTGGGCTGACTGGCGGCCTCGAATACCGCCTCGCCCAGTGCCAAGGGCACCACGTCGTCCTCGTCCCCGTGCAAAACCAGCAGCGGCGCGCCCACCTTGTCGATCAGCCCGACGGTTTCGTACTCTTCACCCTTGAACATCGCGCATCCCGGAATGAACGAATAACTGGACTGCGCCACGTCGCACAGGCGCGTGAACGGCGCCTCCAGGATCAGGGCCAGCTCTTCCTGCTCCGCAGCCAGCCGCGCCGCGATGCCGGTGCCCAGCGAATAGCCATAGATCACCCTGTCCCGTGGACCGATCGGGCGGCCCATCAGTCCGTCCAGCGCGGCATAGACCCGCAGCGCATCGGTGTTCAGCGCCAACTGCCCAGGTTGCCCGGGCTGACCGCCTGCCCCGCGATAGGCCATCGCCGCGATGCCGAACCCCGCATCCGCCATCTCGCGCAGACGGGTTTCATGGACCGACAGACTGCCGGTATTGCCCATGAAATACAGAACGACCGGCTGCCCCGGTTCGGGATCGGTCACCCAGACCCGCAGCGCCGGCGCATCGCGAAATTCGGGCAACTCGACAACCCGGGTCCGCGGCATGTCCGCCGGTGGCGCATCAGTGCCGGAAAACACATAAATCAGCTGGTTTCGCATGACCATCAGGCCGGAAAACAGCACAAAGATGGTCAGCACCACCACCACGATAAGCTTGAAGACGATCTGCATCAGCCCTCCGGTACCGCTTTGGCGCGGTCATTCTCGTAAACATAGCTGTCCACGATCCCCGGCAGGCTGGCAACCTCGCGCCGCAGATTTTCGGGGAAAAACGACGGCGTGAAATCCGGCAGGCCGGGAACATCATTCAGGATCGCAACCGTGTGTCGGGTGCAAAACATCTTGGGCGACGGCCCTTGTGCCTGCGCCCGCAGCAACGCGGCCTCGGCGACCTCCGGGGTCACGGGAATCCGCTGTTCATGGACGAAATGCGAGAACCGGGCGTGGTATCGCTTGTAGTAATTCACCATCCGGTCATCCGCGCCATAATGGATGTCCCCGCGCTCCTTCAGGTCTGGATGCTCGAAGGTTCCGGCCGGGTCATAGATGACACGCTGCGAGGCGCTGATGATCAGCGCTGAATGCGCCGCACGCTGGTCGTCATGCGCGACCATCGACACCACGGCGATATAGGGCTGCTCGTCGGGAACATAGCGGACGGCGGCGATCTCGTCCGGCGAACTGCCGACCTCGACAGCGGTACAACCCGCCACCAACGGCAGCATCAGAACCGTCACCAGTCGTCTCAGACACCTCACCATCCGCCCTGCCTGCGCGCTTTAGGACCCGCGCGCCGATCTTGTGCAACCAGCGACCGCGGCGCCATAGGTTCCGCCATATCTTTCATTGAACGCAACGACCGTCGGGTCGTCGAATTCCGGATTTCTGGATAGCACGGACATAAGATCCATCAATGCCCGGACACCGGTCTGGCCGTACTCGGTTTCGAATTGTGTCAGGATGCACACGGCGCGCGCACGCTTTTGCGCGGCCGAAAGCCCCCGTGTGGCGGGCCTGGCCAATTGGCTCTGAAACCTGTCGGACAGGGACACAAACCGCGACACGGTCGAGGCATCTGCGGCGATCACGGCGGACCCGACCAGAACCCCCAACCCCAGGACAGCGCACTGCCAGAGGCCGAGTGCGCGCCGCATCAACTGTTGACGAGCGCCAGGAAGATCAGGGCCGCGGCACTTACGCCGAACAACCAGATCCATCCTTTGATGAACCCCTCGAAGGTGCGCTCCTGTTCCGAGATATCCATCTTGCCGTGTTCGTGTTTTTCTTCGCTCATGTCGCGTCGGTCCTGAAAGTCGTGTGATTGCGCTCTGGCTGGACGCATACACCGAAAAGGACCACTTTGTCACGCGCGGCAAAACGCCCGCGCCGCACAACTTTCAGGCGGTGGTTGCCCGTTCCCAGACCCAGGCGTCGTCATCCCGCCGTTCGCGTCTCGCGCGCCCTGTGGCCAACAGGTGGTTGAGGTGACCGACCGTTTCAACCAGGGCCAGGCTGTATTCGCCACCGGTGATGTCGCGCATGAACAGCGGCTGAAAACACTCGGCCGCGACCCGGGGCGTTTCCAGATGCGCCTCCAGACGGTCTAGCGCGCCGTGGTGATTGTCCAAAAGCTGGCTCAAACGCCTAGGCAACCCCGTAAAGGGCAGTTTGTGGCCCGGCAGCACCATGTGCCGACGCTCGGCCAAGTTGGATAGACGGGTGCAGGCCTCCAGCCATTCGCCCACCGGATCGGCCATTGGTTCGGTCGGATACACGCCCAGATTCGGGGAAATTCCGGGCAACACCTGGTCCCCAGTCAGCACCAGATCGTCATCCAGGCTCCAGAACGTGGCGTGTTCCGGCGCGTGACCGTTGCCGATGTGGGTGGCCCAGCGGCGGCCGCCCATGGTGATCTGGTCGCCCTGGCGGATCCGCGTATAGCCGGTGGGAATGGGATGGACCACATCGGCGAAATTGAACGGCCGCTCCGCCGTCCTGGCCGCCAAAACGTCCGCCGGGACCCCTGCCTCGCGCCAAAATGCCACCGCCTCGCGCGTGTGTTCCTCCTGGACGTCCAGCGTCAGCATACGTGCCATCAGCCAGGCGGTGCGGGTTGCCACGACCTCGGCCCCGTGGTGCTCCTTGAACCACCCCGCCATGCCCACATGGTCGGGATGGTGATGGGTCAGAACCACGCGATGCACCGGCCGCCCGCCCAACACATCGCTCAACAGGCTCTCCCAGATCCCCACACCGCGACGCGAGTGAAACCCGGTATCCACCAGGGTCCAGCCGTCGCCATCGGCCAGCGCATAGACATTGACATGATCCAGCCGCATCGGCAGCGGCAGGCGGATCCAGATCACGCCATCGGCCACCTCGCGCGCAGCACCCGGTTCGGGCGCGTCATGCGGAAAGATCAGATCTTGGGTCGCGCCATCCATGCTCAAGACGCAAACGCCACCGCATCCAGGGCATAGAGGTCCTCGGCCCCTTGCGAGGCTGTGCGACACAGTCCGTCAACCTCGGGCAACAGATGCAGGATCGCAAACCGCACCAAAGCAACCCGCGCAGGATCATCGTCGGCCAACGCCCCTTTCAGCAGGTAATGCCCGCCCAGCGTCAGCGCGAAGGCCCGCAAGAACGGCACTGCACCGGCGAACCTGTCATTCAGTTCGCCAGCGCCCGTCAACGCGCTCACCGCAGTGTCGAGCGCGTCACGCGCACTGGCCAGCCCGGCGGCAAGTTCCGGATACCGCGCTTCGGCAGCCGTTGCGGTTTCAGAAACGTCGGCCAGCAGCGCCCGCGCCGCCGCACCGCCGTCCATCAGCTTGCGGCTGACCAGATCCATCGCCTGGATGCCATTGGTGCCTTCGTAGATCGCGGTCACGCGCACATCACGATAGAACTGCGCCGCGCCGGTCTCTTCGATATAGCCCATGCCGCCATGCACCTGGACCCCCAATTCGGCCACCTGGCAGCCGGTATCGGTCCCGAAGGCCTTGGCAATCGGCGTCAGGAACGCACCTCGCGCCGCCCAGTCATCGCCCTGACCCGCCCGCGCCATGTCCAGGCTGAATGCCGTGTCCAGCGCGATGGCCCGCGCGGCGGCGGTCAAGGCCTTCATCGTCATCAGCATTCGCCGGACATCGGCATGATCCAGGATCGTCCCGGTTCCATCCGCGACCGGGCTGCGGCCCTGCTTGCGTTCCAGCGCGTAGGCCAGCGCCTTCTGATAGGCCGCCTCGGCCTGGCTGATGCCCTGCACCCCGACCCCAAGCCGCGCGTTGTTCATCATCGTGAACATCGCCGCCATGCCGCCATGGGGCGGGCCGACCATCCAGCCGGTCGCGCCCTCGTAGGACATCACTGCCGTGGGCGATCCATGCAGGCCCAACTTGTGTTCCAGCGACACCACCTTCAGGTCGTTCGCCACGCCCGGATTGCCCGCGTCGTCCGGGATCCGCTTGGGCACGATGAACAGGCTGATGCCCTTGGTTCCCGGCACCCCGTCCGGCAAACGGGCCAGCGAATGGATTTTTGTCGAAGGAAATGATGCTGGAGGAAACGACGCACACGGTCCTGTTCGGCACCTGGTGGCTGGTTCCGGCGCTGGCGACTTTCGGGTCACTGATGTCGGCGGCATACTGTTTCCGCTTTATCGGACACACCTTCCTTGGGCCGGTCCGTAGTGACTATCCATCAAAACCGCATGACCCGAACGCGGGCATGTGGATGCCACCTGCCATCCTTGTGGTGCTGGTGGTTGTGATCGGTGTGGCTCCGTTTCTGGTGCAGGATTTCGTGATCCTGGTCGCAAAGGCGGTGATCGGCGGCACGGCCGCGTTGGAGGTCAAGTACATCAAGATCTGGCACGGTCTTGTGCCGGCCCTGTTCATGTCCATCGCCGCTATCGTCGGCGGCCTGCTGGTTCTGACCATGTTCAAACCGTTGCTACGGATATGGGAGACCACACCGCGCCCCGAGGCCAAAGTCATCTTCGAAGCCCTCGTCGAGAGCATCGCCAACCTGGCGCGCGCCTTTACCCACGGCCTGCACAACGGCGCATTTACGCGCTATGCGATGATCGGGTTCGTGGTGATCGTCGCGGCCGGGTACCACGCCTGGGCTACTGGCACCATCGGCGCCCCGACCCGAGCGATGCAATCCTTGGGGCC
>CAYWND010000020.1:0-9814 GCA_964459085.1 uncultured Oceanibium sp.
ACCAAAGTGGCCTGTTCACCCCAGGGGCCGCGATGATCCAACCCGCAATGTTCGTACGCGGTGTAGCCCGAGGGCTGATGTCCAATCGCGTGCAGATCCACGAATGCAGCCCGGTCACGCGGCTTGAGCGAAACGGCGCCTGGACTGCCACCACGCCAAAGGGGTCGGTATCCGCCCCGCGTGTCATTCTGGCGGTCAATGGCCATCTCAACAGTTTTGGCTTTCTACAGGGGCGCCTGATGCACGTTTTCACCTACGCCTCGATGACGCGCCGCCTGACCCAGGCAGAGTGCACGGCGCTTGGCGGGGTGGCAGTGTGGGGTGTAACGCCCGCCGATCCGATGGGCACGACGGTGCGGCGTATCTCGGGCACCGGTGGCGATCGGATCGTGATCCGTAACCGCTTCACCTATGACCCCACGATGGAGGTCAGCGATCAGCGGATCGTGCACGTGGGACAGGATCACGACCGCGCCTTTGCCGCCCGGTTCCCGATGCTGGCCGGGGTCGAGATGGAGTATCGCTGGGGCGGACGACTGTGCCTCAGCCGAAATAGCGTCCAAGTGGTGTCCGAGCTTCAGCCGGGGCTCTATTCCGCGTGCGTTCAGAACGGCCTGGGAACGGCCAAGGGGACGCTGGCGGGGATGCTGGCGGCGGATCTGGCCTGCGGAAAGTCCTCGGCCGCGCTGGACCGTGCTCTGGCCGCGGACAGGCCAACTCGGCTGCCGCCCCAGCCGCTGACCCGCATCGGCGCCGCTGCCCGCTTGCGCTGGGGCGAGGCACGCGCGGGGCGCGAACTCTGATCTTCAGCTCGTGGATTTCCGGTCGACGTCACGGCGAAAAACTGGAACGGTGATCCTTGACACAACGACCAGTCCCAGGGCGCAGGCATGGACGATATCGCCGTTCGAACGGATTTCCCCCGCAAGGTCCGAGAGATTGAAAACACTTGGATCCAGATGCCCGACGGCGTGCGACTGGCGGCCCGGATATGGCTGCCCGAGGACGCTGACAAAGATCCCGTTCCAGCTATCCTGGAATACCTGCCCTATCGCAAGCGCGACGGCACGGTAGAACGCGATCATCTGACCCACCCCTATTTCGCTGGCCACGGATATGCGTCCGTCCGTGTCGACATGCGCGGAACCGGCGACAGCGAGGGGTTATGCCTGGGCGAATACCTGCAACAGGAACAGGACGACGCGCTTGCCGTAATCGACTGGCTGACGCGCCAGGACTGGTGCAGCGGTGCTGTCGGGATGATCGGGATCAGTTGGGGCGGATTTAATGGCCTGCAGGTCGCCGCGCGCCAGCCTGACGCGCGGAAAGCGGGCGTGACGATCTGTTCGACCGACGACCGCTATGCCGATGATATCCACTTCATGGGCGGCGCTATCCTGACCGACAAGCTCTGCTGGGGGGCGACGGCGTTCTCCATCGCGATGACCCCGCCAGACCCCGCTATTGTCGGGGCGGCATGGCGGGACATGTGGCTGGATCGGCTGAACGGCAACGGTCACTGGATGTTCGACTGGTTTCGGCACCAGCGGCGGGACGACTTTTATCGACACGGATCGATCTGCGAGGATTATGACGCGATCCGCTGTCCGGTTCTTGCGGTGGGCGGCTGGGCGGACGGATATACCAACACCGTCTTCCGCATGATGGAAAATCTGACCGTACCGTGCAAGGGGTTGATCGGACCCTGGGCACACAAGTACCCGCATTTTGCGCCGCCCGGCCCGCGGATCGGGTTTCTGCAAGAGTGCCTGCGCTGGTGGGATCAGCACCTGAAAGGGCAGGATACAGGGATCATGGATGAACCCATGCTACGCGCATGGATGCAGGATCCGGCGCGACCTGATCCCGGTCGAGACACCTGGCCCGGGTACTGGGGCGCCGAAGCGGCGTGGCCACCCGACAATCAGACCGAGATGGTCCTGCATGTCGGCGCGGCCGGACTCACGCCGCGCCCCGCGACGGGCGAGGATATTGTCCTCGACCATCCCAAACCCGCCGGGCTGGCCGCGCAGGACTGGTTCATGTACGGCCCCTACCCTGACGGCCCGGCGGATCAGCGGCTTGAAGGCGATCGCGGGGCAGTTTTCGAAACGCCTCCGCTGGATGCAGGGATCGAGATCCTTGGGTTTCCGCGCCTGACGGCCCAGATCTCCAGCGACAAACCTGTTGCCCAGATCGGTGCGGTCTTGTCGGCGGTAAACCCAGACGGATCGGCGACGCTGATCTCTTACGGTGTGCTCAACCTGACCCACCGCGACAGCCACGCAGTGCCCGAGCCGATGCCGCAGGGCGTGCCTCAAACGATCAAGATTCAACTCAATGCCTGCGGCCAGCAGGTCGCGGCTGGCCAGAAGTTGCGGCTGGCACTTTCGAATGCCTACTGGCCAGTGATATGGCCCGCGCCACGGCGGGCCGCACTAACGCTGTCAGCCGGGTCGATCCAACTGACACTACCAACCCGCGATCCGGGCCGGGATAACGGGTTGGCAGTGACTTTCCTGCCACCCGAGGGGGCCGAGCCGCTGGCACGCGAAATGCTGAGCAAGCCCGAGACCTACAGGCGGTTCGCGCAAGATCCCCAAACGGGCACCGAAACGCTGGAGCGCCTGACCGATGGCGGCGCGCAGCGTCACCTGCACACAGGCCTCGTTGTCCATGATGTGAAATCCGATCGCCTATCCATCGATCCCGACGATCCCAACTCGGCCCGTGGGGTGTGCCGCTGGCGCAAAAGCTACAGCCGCGATGATTGGTCGGCCGAGGTTGAAACCGAAACCCGGGTTCAGGCCCTGGTGGATGTCTGGCGGCTGTCAGCACGGGTGATTGCGCGCGAGAACGGCGAGGTGATCTTCAGCAAGGACTTTGCCGAAGACATCTCCCGGGATCTGGTATAACCCCGACATGACCCGCATTGCCATCGCCGGATTTCAACACGAAACCAATACCTTCGCCACGACGGGCACCGATTGGGCGCAGTTCGTCATGGCCGATTCCTGGCCACCCCTTTTGACCGGTAGCGATGTCATTACCCGGACACAGGGTATGAACCTACCAATCGCGGGTTTTGCCGCACGCGCGGACGCCGAACCCGATATCGAGGTGATCCCGCTTTTCTGGTGCGCGGCCGAACCCGCCGCCGAGGTAACCGACGACGCGTTCGAGACCGCATGGCAGATGCTGCGGGATGGGCTGCAGCTATCGCGCATGGACGCGCTCTACCTCGATCTGCACGGCGCAATGGTGACCCAGAGCCACGAGGATGGAGAGGGCGAGATCCTTGAGCGGTTGCGATCCCTGCTGGGGCCTGACTTTCCCATCGTGGCCAGTCTTGATTTCCATGCAAACGTAACGCCCCGGATGGTGCATAATGCGGACAGGCTGGCCATCTACCGAACCTATCCGCATCTCGACATGGCGGAAACCGGCGCACGCTGTGTCGGCTATGTGATGGACGCAGTGGCAGGGGTCAAACCCGAAAAGGCGTTTCGTCAGGCCCCGTTTCTGGTTCCGCTGCACGCGCAATGCACCATGATGCAACCCTGCGCGAGCCTCTATGCGGGATTGGACGGCAGTGACGTGGAACTGGCCATGGGTTTCACCGGGTCGGATATCCATGATGCCGGGCCGTCCGTTGTGGCCTACACCACAAGCGCGGATCAGGCGGAACGGCAGGCAGACGCCCTGATCGCCCGCGTGGTCGCAGCCGAGCCGGAATTTGACACAGGTATACTGTCGCCCGATGACGCAGTTCGCGCCGCCATGTCTCGGGCAGACAAGGGCCGCCCCGTCGTTCTGGCCGAGGTCCAGGACAATCCCGGCGGCGGGGCATCAGCAGACTCGACCGACCTGCTGCAAGCCCTGGTGGCGCAAGGCGCGCGTGGCGCGCTGATGGGACTTCTGCACGACCCCGGCACCGCCCGATCGGCGCACGAGGCTGGCGAGGGTGCCACCATAGACTGCGCCCTTGGCGGTGGATCCGGCTTCGCGGGCATTGTCCCGTATCTTGGCAAGTTTCATGTCGAACGGGTGACCGATGGCCGATGCGTCTACACGGGCCAAATGTATGGTGGGGGCGAGGCGACGTTCGGTCCCAGCGCATTGCTGAGGGCCGCCGGTCACGACATCCGGGTCGCGGTGACTTCGATCCGGAATCAGGCGCTGGATCTTGGGCAATTCACGCATTTCGGCGTGGACCCCCGTGACACAGCGATTGTTTGTGTGAAAAGCACCATTCACTTCCGGGCCGATTTTGCCCCCATCGCCGCAACCATCCTGAACGTGGCCAGCCGCGGCGCGTTGGTTGGCCGGTTGCAGGACCTGACTTATCGCCGGTTGCGGCCCGGCGTAAGACTGGGACCGAACGGACCAACTGCGGGGACTTGAACATCCGATCTTTGGTGCTGGCTGGACATTGCTGTCTAGACAGCGCCTCGCTGGTGACATACCGTCCGCCGGTGGCGCCTTGTCCCTACCGCCAATTGCACAAAGTCGCGGCGTGTCGGTGAACCAAGCGCAGGCGAAACCGGAGTGTGTCACAGTGACAACCGAACAGGCAGAGACGCCCGGCATATCAGGTGAAAACAACGCCAGACGGCGGCGGCGCAGGGCAACGGGTACGGGTCCTGGACAGGGGCCGGCACGACAGACCAATTATCACAGTCTTCGGCATCGCATGACGCCCCAAACTGTCTTTTCTGACGATCAGGTAGCCGCGATCCATCAGACCTCGCTACGTGTTCTGGAAGAACTCGGCATCAAGGTGCTGCTGCCGGAGGCACGCGAGATGTTCGCCATGGCCGGTGCGCGCGTCGACGAGGCCGAACAGATGGTGTTCATCGGCCGCGACATCGTCGAGGGCGCGCTGGCGACCGCCCCACCCTCGTTTCCACTCCATGGTGGGGTGCCTCAGCGCGACCTGATTATGGAACTTGGCACCCTGGCCTTTCAATCGGGCGCGGGCGCACCGAACACCACCGACCTCCGGCGCGGGCGTCGGCCGGGTTGTTTGCGCGACGTCGAGGAACTGACCAAGATCGTGCAGCATTTCGACGCGATCCAGATGCTCAGCCCCGGTGTCGAGCCACAGGATATCCCCCCGCACCTGCGCCACTATGCCTTTACCCGCGCACAACTGTCGCTGTCAGACAAAATCCCCTTCATCTTCTCGCGCGGAACCCCCCAGGTTCACGACGCGTTCCAGATGGTGGCGATGGTCCGCGGCTTGACCGACGACGCCTTCCAGGCCGAACCGCACAGCTACACCATCATCAACACCAATTCCCCACGCCAGATCGACGTGCCGATGGCGCAGGGGCTCATTGACTTTGCGCGAAACTGTCAGGCCTCAATCGTCACCCCGTTCTGTCTGATGGGCGCGATGGCCCCTGTGACCGTGGCTGGCGCTCTGACGCTGTCGCACGCCGAAGCATTGGCCGGGATTTCGCTGACGCAACTTGCCCGACACGGGGCGCCTGTGATGTATGGGGCCTTTGCCTCGAATGTCGACATGAAGTCCGGCGCGCCTGCCTTCGGCACGCCCGAGCAAGTCAAGGCCAGCATCGGTGCCGGACAACTGGCGCGCCTGATTGGCCTGCCCTGGCGCAATGCTGCGGGATGTGCGGCAAATGTGGGCGATGCGCAGGCGGCCCATGAAACCCAGATGAGCGCCTGGGGCGCCATGCTGGCTGGCGCGACCGTGATCATCCATGCAGCCGGCTGGATCGAGGGTGGTTTGACGGTCAGCTACGAAAAGCTGATCACCGACATGGAAATGGTGCAGACGCTGGCCGAACTCTGCACCGTAACCCCGGGCGATGATGCGGCAATCGCGTTCGATGCCCTGCGCGAGGTGCAACCGGGCGGACACTTCTTTGCCTGCACCCACACGATGGAGCGGTATTCGACCGCGTTCTATGAACCGCTGGTGGCGGACTGGTCGAATTTCGGCACATGGACCGAGCGCGGGGCGCTGGACGCCACCACGCGCGCAACCGAGATTTGGGAACGTATTCTGCGCGACTATACCCCCCCGGCTTCGGTCCAGCCGGACAGGATCGCCGCACTTGATGACTTCATTGACCGCCGCACAGCGGCTGGCGGCGCGGCGCCCGACAGTTGATTGTGAGCCCGACCTGGCCGACAATCTGTATCGATCCCGGGTGCCGACCGTACGCCTGCCCGCACTGTGCCGGAGTTGAGCAATGAACCAAGATCCAAACCTGCGCACGGACACCGCACAGCCGTTGCCCGGCAACATCAAGGTCACCAAGCGCGATTGGCTGAATGTCGCCATGGACCTTCTGATCAGCGACGGCGTAGCCGAGGTGAAGGTGTTGACCATCGGCAATCGGTTGGGGGTCTCGCGATCCAGTTTCTATTGGTACTTCAAGAGCCGAAAAGACCTTCTTAATCAATTGCTTACCGAGTGGGAGGATACCAATACCGGCATTATGGTGCGGCACAGCAATATGCCGGCCGACACCATTACCGAAGCTGTTCTACAGTTTTTTCGGTGCGTCGTGGATCCTGATGGCTTTAACCACCAGTTGGATTTCGCGGTCCGCGAATGGGCCCGGCGCGACGGCGCGGTGCGGCGTGTGATCGATCGCAGCGACGGAATACGCCACCGCGCTATCGCAGCGATGTTCGAACGCTTTGGCTACGCCACGGACGAAGCGGATATCCGGGCGCGCGTGCTCTACTATCAGCAGATCGGATACTACGCGCTGGAACTGGGCGAGTCGCTGGAAGAGCGATTGACGCGCGCCGGGGCCTATGTCCATTGCTTCACCGGCGTACGGGCTTCGACGGCCGAGATCGAGGCCTTCGCAGACTACACCCGCAGGATCGCTGCCGACGATGCCCTCGGATCACCGTGATAGGATAGAGAGCGACCCTGACTTGCGCGTGATCAAAAGGGGCTCGGCAAGCTCCTCCACCCTGACCAGATCAACCTCAGGGCAATCAGCACCAAGACAATGTTCAACGCACGGCCAAAGCCGGGATCGGTCATTCTGTTCAGCACCTGACGCCCCGCCAGAGTTCCCAGAAATCCACATCCTATCGTCATCAGGATGAACACCAGCCACGGCGCAAACCCAAAGCCGAGCAGGCCGAACATCCCGATCTTGAGCAGATGCTGAAGCGTCATGAATGCCGCGTGGGTGGCCACATGCCGCCTACGCTCCAAAGACAGGGATTTCACAAAGTTCGCGACGAAAACGCCGGTTGCTCCGAAGAACATGGTCAGGAAGCTGGAAATCGTCCCGGTGATCACTGCGGTCGAGGACAACCAGCGCGGTGGGCGCAGCAAAACGCTCCACAGTACAAACGCCCCAACGCCGATCTGTACGATCCCAGACGAAAGGTTGATCGCGACCGCGCCACCCGTCGCAACACCGGCGACCGTTCCAAGTGCGAATCCCGCAAATGGCGTCCAATGGATATGGCGAAACAGCAATGCCGCGCGCAAAAGGTTCGATCCCAACTGTATTGCGCCGTGTACCGGGATCAACGCGACAGGCGGCAATAGGCTCGCCATGATCGCAAGCAAAAGCATCCCTCCCCCGATGCCCATTGCAACCGTAATGAAGGACCCGAGAAAGCTGGCAGCCAGCAAGCCGACTAAGGCTGCGGGCTCGAACCCGCCCGCAAGATCAGCAAAACCGCTCAAATCCGTCCCTCCGGTCAGGCCCGGCGGCTGGATGCTGGCCCCTTCGCGTCCGGGGAGCGAGCATAAAACTAGCGACCGACGGCATAGGCCTGCATCAAGCGCGGTGTTGCTGCGGCTTTCAGGCGTCCGTCACCCAGGTCACAAGCCGCTGTCAGTCGCCCCACGGACCACGGCTGGGCGACGTCCACCGCATGTCCGCGCGCTCTCAACGCAGCGATCACATCCTGGCCAAATCCCGGTTCGATCATCAGGCTTCCCGGTGCGTATTGCCGTGGATAGAAACTCGATTGCAGATGCGCGGTGTGAAACAGCGGTCCGTCGATGGCCTGCTGGAGGTTTTGCCCGTGAACCAGTGCCCGCAACAGAAAGACCAGTTGCCACTGATCCTGCTGATCCCCGCCCGGCGTCCCGAAGGCCATCACCGACCCGTCCGACCGTGTCGCCAGCGACGGCGACAGCGTGGTTCGCGGACGACGCCCCGGTGCCAGCGAGGTCGGCAGATCCGGATCCAGCCAGAACATCTGCGCCCGCGTGTTCAGCGGTACACCCAACCCCGGCACAACCGGTGAGGACTTGAGCCAACCGCCCGAAGGTGTCGCCGAAACGGCATTGCCCCACCGATCCACCGCATCGACGTGAACCGTATCACCCCGTTGCCCGGTCAGGTGGGCCATCGTCGGCTCGCCCACACCCGGTCCTGTGCCATCAACGATCCTGCGCTGACTGCGCCCGAGGGATGCTGTCGCGAGCGCCTCGTGCCCTGGGATGGTGCCAGGTCGTTGTGTCTGGCTGGCGGCATCCGTGATCTCGGCGCGGCGTGATATGCCGTAGTCGCGCGACAGCAGGACATCCTGGGGGATATCAGAGTGCAAGGGATCGCCGTAATACGCCTCGCGATCGGCGAAGGCCAGTTTCAGCGCCTCGGTAATCAGGTGCACGAACGCGTCCGACCCGGGGTCGATTGCGATCACCTCGTCCCAGTCCAGCATGCGCAACGCCTGCAGCAGGACCGGCCCTTGGGTCCAGAAGCCGCATTTCCAGACTGTCCAGTCGCCGTAGCCAACCGACAAGGGCGGTTCAACCGTCGCGCACCACCCCGCCATATCATCGCCGTTCAGAACGCCCTTACGCCGTTCGCCCGTCGCATCCAGGACGCAGGCCTCACGCAGGTAGTCGTCGATCGCCTCGGCAACAAAGCCGCGATAGAACGCCGCCCGCGCCGCCTCGATCTGCGCCTCACGCCCTATTGCAGCTTCTGCCTGGTCCAGCAGTCGTTGCCACATGGCTGCAAGCGGCGGGTTGCGGAACAACGCCCCCGGTTCCGGGACATCGCCGCCCGGCAGCCAAACCTCGGCCGATGTAGGCCATTCGGTGCGAAAGACCTCGGCCAGTTCGGCGATGGACCGGGACACTTGCGGCAACATCGGGTGGCCGTTTGCGGCATAGTGGATCGCAGGTTCCAGAACGCTGCGCAGCGGTAGCCGCCCGTGATCGCGCAGCAGCAGCATCCAGGCATCAAAGGCACCCGGGATAACGGTTGCCAGCAGCCCCGATCCCGGGATCAGGTCCAAACCCTCCTCGCGATAATGCTCGGTGGTGGCGCCTGCCGGGGCACTGCCCTGACCGCAGATCACGGTGGGCGCATCCACCCCCGCTGGGCGGACCAGGATAGGCGCTTCCCCCAGCGGGCCGTTCAGATGCGGCTCGACCACGTTCAGCACGAACCCCGCCGCAACGGCTGCATCTGCAGCGGTCCCACCAGCCTCGAGCATCCGCATCCCGACCGCTGACGCAATCCAGTGGGTCGATGCCACCATTCCGAACGTGCCGCTAAGTTCCGGACGGGTCGTGAAGGTCATAGTCCAGATCTCTCCGTCTGCCGGGTTGGGGTGTGCCAACCCATATGGTCATCGTCGCCGACGCAGCGCGTGCCAAAGCCAGCGGATATCGGTCAGTATTATGGCAAGCCCCAAAGGGATCATCCAGAACCCCAGGACAGGCAAAAAGCCGAATACACCCAAAGCCACCAGCAGCAATCCCAGCACGGTACGCGCTCCCGGCGGCACCTTGGTCTCGACATAGCTTGGAAACGCGGTCACGCGGTTTGCAACGTGACGGGAC
>CAYWND010000020.1:9824-15315 GCA_964459085.1 uncultured Oceanibium sp.
TACACTCTTTCCCTACAGACGCCGCACCCGGTCCATCAGACCACCCACAACCACACCAGTCCGCCCATGATTACCGTGACCGCGTATCCCAGCAGGATCACAAGGCCGTTTTCCACCGCCAACCCCACAGCAAAGAACAGAATGGCCAGGCAGAGTGCGGCAGGTACGCCGGGGATCACGCCAATCACGATGATCAGAAGACTAAGCACGACGGTAACGACGGCGACCGTTCCGGCGGCGAAGCGGCTTTTGGCGAACCAGATGAACCGGCTTTCGGTCCAGCGGTCAAACCTGTCGGCCCAGGGGCGGAACCGCACAAGGCCATCCCGCAGCCGGGCAGTTGGCAGGCCGATTGCCCGCAATCGGGGCGGCAGCCAAAGAACCTGGCGGCCGATGGCCATGTGTCCGGCGATATAGATCATCACCACCGCCATAACAGCGGGAACACCGGGGACCAGTCCGGTGGGCAGGATAATCAGCAGGCAGGGCGGGATCAGCGTCGCGCCAAGCCCTCGGCGGCCCAGCGCTGCCAGCAATCCGCCCAATGTCATCGGACCCTGTGCGGTTACCTGGATAAGGGCATCAAGGATACCCGCAAGACTGGGTACGGGATCGGGTACGGGTCGGCGGGCGTCTCTCATGGCCGCAGCATACAGTCTCAAGCTGTCAAAGGGACTGCCAGAAGTGGACGACAGCCTCAGCCATTCCGCGCCGCATGACGTGCGGCTTTGAAAAGCGCGTGCAACGCATCTGCGTCCCCGATCTCGTTGGCCATCAGCAGGATCAATCGCGCGTTCAGGGCCTCGCTTTCGGCAGCATTCAGGCCGTCATGGGCAGACATCAAAGCCTCATAAACCTCGTCTCGCCGCTCTCCCAATTGATCCTGGCTCATATTGTCTTCTCCGGCATAGTAACCCCCGGCGCTGCGCGGGCCAGGGCGGCTTGAACCTCGGCACCGCTGGGCGAGCCGTGAAAGCCAGCCGCCACATGGCCGTCAGGCCGGAACAGATAGGCCGTATCCATACCATACCGCTGCCAGGCGAGGCCCGTCGGATCTTCGGCCTCGCCAATCAAGACGACGTCCACGCCCTCGACATCCGGCAAATCCATCGCCCCGAACCCGACCAATACGAACCGGCCTTGCAGGTGTTCGATCATCCAGGTGTCGCACCCGCCAATGCGGATCGGCGCATCCAGCATCGCCGAGCCCGGGGGGACCAGAACGCTTTCGCTGGCAGTCTGCAACGACAGCCCCTCCAGCGAACACGGCGCGGACAGGCGGCCCGAATTGATCATGCGCCGCGCGAATAGGTGGTCGCGCGCCAGATCCAGTACCGCGTCGCGAAACCGCGTCTGCACAGGTGACTTTGGGGTCATGAAATCCGTGGCGCGGGTCGAGTGCATGATATTTTCGTCCGCCGCAATCCCGCGTTCTTGGTCATAGCTGTCCAGCAGCCCGTCAGGCGCCGCGCCGGTCAGGACCAGCGCCAATTTCCACGCCAGATTGTCGACATCCTGAATCCCGCCATTGCCCCCTCGCGCACCAAAGGGCGAGACGACATGCGCGCTGTCGCCCACAAACAGAACGCGACTGTGCCGAAACCGGTGCATCCTCGCACAACGGAACCGATAGACGCTCATCCAATCCAAGGTGAACGGTTTGTCCCCGACGATGGCCTTGATCCGGGGCATGACCTTTTCTTCGGTCGCCTCTTCGTTGGGATCTGTATCGGGTCCCAGTTGAAGGTCGATCCGGTAGATGTTGTCGGGCTGTTTGTGCAGCAAGGCCGACTGCCCGGGGTGAAACGGCGGTTTGAACCAAAACCAGCGTTCGGATTGATCGGTATCGAACGGGCTGTCAGCCATCTCGACATCGACGATCAGAAAATGCTCGTCAAAGCTCTGGCCCCGAAACGGCAACTCCATCCTGCGCCGCGTGGCCGAGTTCGCTCCGTCGCAGGCCAACATGTACTCGGCCTCGAGGGCATAGACGCCACCCGGAGTGTCCACTGCAAGGGTGACGTGGGTGCCATGGTCCACATGGTTTTCAACCCGGTTCTTGAACCGCAGATCGATCAGTTCGGGAAACGCGCGCGCCCGGTCGATCAGATACTGTTCAACATCGTACTGCTGCAGGTTGATAAAGGCGGGATATTTGTGCCCCTCTTCGGGCAGCAGATCGAAGGAATAGACCTCGTCTAGGCCGTGAAAGACCCGCCCAACCTGCCAGGTCACACCTTTGTCCAGCATCCGCTCACCCACGCCGAGGCGGTCGAAAATCTCCAGCGTCCGCTTTGCCCAGCAGATCGCACGCGACCCGATCGAGACGACGTTGTTGTCGTCCAGCACGACCGAGGGCACGCCGCGCGTGGCAAGATCGATCGCCATCGCAAGGCCAACCGGACCGGCGCCTACGATAGCAACCTTGTGCCGTTCCTCTGGCCCACTGAGGCCTGGCGGTGGAACGTAAGCGTAGGGTTCGTAGGTATAGAGGGCCATCAACTTCTCTTGGTGTTGCGGTCAGCCTTGCAAGGCCTCCCACATCTGCTGGTCTCGTTCAGCCGTCCAGATCCGTGGGGTGTCGATGTCACACGCCTCGTCAAAGGCGCGGGCGACATTGAACGGCAGACAGTGTTCATAGATCGCATAATCCGCGAATTTCGGATCGCATTCAGCGCGCACGGCATCCCAGGCGTCCCTGAGCGACCCACCCTTCAGCGCCACCCGAGCCGCCGGCGAATAGGTCGAGCGCACGAAATCTTCGGTGCTGTCCAGGGCCGCGTCGACCATATCGCGTCCGATCAACGCATCGCCCCGGCCTGGTGCAATGGAATCCAAACCAAAGTTCCGGATCCGGTTCAGCGTACCCGGCCAATCGTGAAAATGACCATCTCCGCAATAGCAGGCCGAGCGGTATTCGACGATATCGCCGGTAAACATCGTGTTCGCATCCGGCACATAGATCACGATGTCGCCGGCGGTGTGCGCGCGCCCCAGATGCATCAGATCAATCCTGCGGTTGCCCAGGTAGACGGTCATCCGATCGTTAAACGTGGTGGTCGGCCAGGTCAGACCGGGAATCTCTTTGTGACCCTCGAATAGGCGCGGAAAGCGCTGGAATTCGCTGTCCCAGTCTTCCTGACCGCGCTCGGCCACCATCGCCCTGGCGCGTTCGCCCATAACGACCTGCCCTGCGCCGTAGGCCGAGGCGCCCAGTACGCGCACTGCGTGATAGTGGGTCAGCGTCAGATGGGTGATCGGCTTGTCCGTGACCTCACGCACCTTTTCGATCACCTTGCGCGCCAAGCGCGGGGTGGCCTGCGCCTCGACGATCATCACCGCGTCGTCGCCGATGATTACGCCCGAATTGGGGTCGCCTTCGGCAGTAAACGCCCAAAGACCCTCGCCGATTTCGCTGAAGGTTATGGTCTTCTCGGCGGTATCGCCTTGCGATGCGAAGGTCTTGCTCATGGGGTCGTCCCTGGGATGTCATTGTCTGGCGGCGGTCTTACGAACGCCGCGGCTATCATAGATGTGCCGTGCCGCTTACGTCTTCTTTGAGTCAGAAACTGCCGGAAGTATGGTGCCCGCGCATTCCCCGAAGCCGATGCGATATCCGTCCCCCTGTGCCGCGCCATGCAGGACCAGCGTGTCGCCATCCTCGATGAAGGCACGCGTTTCGCCACTGTCCAGTGTCAGAGGTTCTTTCCCGCCCCAGGTCAATTCCAGAAGCGATCCGAAGCCGTCTTTCGTCGGCCCCGAGATCGTTCCCGACCCCAGCAGATCCCCGGGCGTCATCGGGCAGCCGGACGAGCTGTGATGGGCCAGTTGCTGCGGCGCCGAGTAGTACAGGTGCCGGGTATTCGTCCGGCATATTGTGGTCGCCAAATCCGCACCCTGCGGTTTCATTGTGACCCACAGGTCGATGTCATAGCCCAGCGGATCGCGGTCCTGCAGATAAGGCAACAGCGGCATTTCCCTTTCGGGCGTCATGCACCGAAACGGCTCGAGCGCCGCCTTGGGCACAATCCAGGCACCGATCGTCGTGGCGAACGCTTTGGCCTGAAACGGGCCCAGCGGCTGGTATTCCCAGGCCTGGATGTCCCGCGCGGACCAGTCGTTCAGCAAGACATAGCCAAAGATCATGTCGTCAGCCTCGGCCAGGCTGACCGGCTGGCCCATTTCGGATCCGGTGCCCAGGACCGCGCCGAACTCCAATTCGATATCCAGCCGCTTGCAGGGCCCCCAGATCGGGGCATCCGCATCCGCCGCCTTGGTCTGACCCAGCGGGCGAACCACCGGCGTGCCCGAGACCACGACGGATGAGGCACGGCCATTGTACCCGATCGGGATATGCAGCCAGTTGGGCGGCAGCGCGTTTTCGGGACCGCGAAACATCGTGCCGACGTTGAACGCGTGCTGACGACCGGCATAGAAATCCGTGTATTCGGCGACTGCAAAGGGCATGTGCAGATATGCGACCTCCATCGGCACCAACAGCGGCGCGACCGTGTCCCGAGTGTCGCGGTCTGCGGTATCCGCCAAAAGGCCCTGCAGTTCCGCACGATACGCAGCCCAGGCTTCGGGCCCCAATTCCATGAAATCGTTCCAGTAGGGTACGTCCAGCACCGGCTCGTCCGCTGCCGCCAGAAAACCCCGTTCCTCTGCGGCCGTGGCGTCGAAAATCACATCGCCCACCGCGATCCCGCAGCGCGGCTCGCCATCATCCACCGAAAACACCCCGTAGGGCAGATTGTTCAGCGGAAACGGCCCCTCGGGGATGTTCGCGCTTTCGATCCAGGATCTGATCAGCATGGCGGTCCTATTCGGCGTCGGGTTGTGTTTCGGGGCGGGCCGCTTGGAACGCGGGCAACGTCCGGCATGCGGCCTCCATGGCCGCCAGACGGGGGTAGCGTGTCATATCAACACCCCATCTGTGTGCATTATAAATCTGTGGTATCAGGCAGATATCTGCCACTGTTAAAGTGTCTCCGATGGCATAGGGACCCACTTGCGAGACCTGCTGCTCCAGACCATCGAAGCCCTTATTCATAAAGTGCACCATCCAATCGATGCCCGCCTGCGCATCCGCGCCAGTAGCCGCCTTAAAATGATCGACAGTGCCCGAATTTGTGACCGGCTGGATATCGCAGGCGACACCATAGGCGAGTTGCAGCGCGAGATGCCGATCCGCCCCCGAGGCAGGGATCAGCAGCGGATCAGGATATGCCGCGTCCAGCCAATCGATGATCGCAAGTGATTGGGTCAACACCGTGCCATCGTCCAGCTTCAGCGCCGGAACCATCCGGGCCGGATTGATCAACGCATAGTCCGGCGTAGACTGTTCGCCGCGCACCAGGTGGACCGGTATGGTCTGAAAAGACAGCCCCTTGAGGTGCAGCGCGATGCGGACCCTGTAGGCCGAAGATGATCGCCAATAGGAATAGAGCTTCATTTCCGGCCCGGCATTCCGGCGAACTTCTTCTCCAGC
>CAYWND010000021.1:0-14418 GCA_964459085.1 uncultured Oceanibium sp.
ACCTGATTTCGTACATAGAACGCGGCGAGATCAGACCGGTGGCCGCCAAGGTGTTTCCGCTGGACCTAATCGCGACGGCCCAGCGCGAGTTTCTGAACAAGACCCATTTCGGAAACTTTGTGCTGATCCCGCCCGGCGGGTGATGGCACGGGCCCAGGTCCCAGGTTCCGAGATTAGGTCGCGCGATCTCTAGGCTGGTCGCGCATCCGCGCCGGTCGAGACGGGCGCCGAGGACTCCCTCAGGATCAATTCTACCTGCACCATGTTGTGCAACGACACAGGCTCGCCGTTCAAGCTGCGCAGGATCTGGCTGGCGGCGGTCAGCCCCATGTCTTCGGACGGGACATCGATGGTTGTCAGTGGTGGATTGGCGTGCATCGAAAATTCGAGATTGTCGAACCCGACGATCGAGATGTCATCCGGCACGCCAAGCCCGCGAGACTGGCATTCGACCAGGGCACCTTGGGCAAGGACATCGTTTCCGCAGACAATAGCCGTGGGCGTGGGCTGGTTGCGGGCCAAAAGCAAAGCGCAGGCCTTGCGGCCGTCGGAGATCGAGTACGGCCGCTCGGCGATCATGGAATCTCGCAGATCGATCCCATGGCGATGCAGTTCCGACCTGATGCCTTCCAGGCGTTCAGTCGTGCGGTCGTTGTCCTTTGTTATGCCGCTGATAACGCAGATGTTGCGGTGTCCCAAATGCACCAGATGTTGGACCAACTTGGCCGCAGCCGCCGCATTGTCGAACCCCACTGTGGGATGAGACCCGCCGGGGTTTGAAACATATGTGCATACGCACGGCACGCCCGATTGCGCCAGCATCTCGTGCAGCCTGGGGCGATGATTGTCACCGACCAGGATCAGCGCTTCGGCCCCGCGTTCCAGCAGCAGGCGTGCCTCGCGAACCTCGGCGTCGAGGTCGTAGCTGTAGGTGGCGATCAGGGTGGAGATTCCCGACTCGGAGAATTTGGCCGTCGCCGCGCCGACCATCTGGGCATAAAGCGCATAGTCGAGCGTGGGAATGAGAACGCCGACCATGTTGGAACGTTGGGAGCGGAGCGCACGGGCGGCATGGTTGCGGACATAGCCCAACTCCAGCATTGCCGCTTCGACCCGCTGGCGTTTTTCTGGCGAAACTTTCTCGGGGTTGTTCAGCGCACGCGATACGGTTGCAGGCGCGCAACCAGCCAAACGCGCAACATCCGTCACGCGGACGCGAGACGCCGATTCTTGCAATCGATTTCGTGATTTTATCGCTGTCATCAGGACCTCACCTGCCCTTTTTCCCTTACTAGCAGGCCTTTTCGCGGATGAACAGAAAAGTATTGACTGAATAGCGCGTGTGTTGTGAAATCGATTTCACAACATGTTTATAGCTCCCGCAGAGGAGCAAAAGGGAGGAAATCGCGTTGGAAGACACTCGGCACTCGCTCGTTCTGAGGGTCCTGCTGGCCATAACCAAAGCCTCGATCGTCGTGATTTCCGTTGTGATGGTTTGTGTAACGCTGGCGCAGGTCGTCTTTCGCTATGTGATCGCCGCACCACTTCCTTGGTCCGAGGAGCTGGCGCGATATTGCTTTGTCTGGATCGTCTTCCTGGGCGGGGCAGTCGGCCTGTCCCGCGGCATACATCTGGGCGTAGACCTGCTGGTCAACACGCTGCCGCCGCCGTTGCAGCGTGCGGTCGACGCGCTGACCACCATTCTGATCGCGGCTTTCGCCATAACGGTGATCTATGCAAGCTTGCCGGTCCTGAACATGAACATGTTCCAGCGGTCCCCGGCGTTGGGCATTCAGATGTCCTATATCTACATCGCCATTCCTATCTCTATGGGGCTGATTTTCATCATCTGCGCCGAGCGTCTGTTGCGATATTTATTCGGCCGCGCCGAGCAGGAGACCTGACCGGCCATGCTGACAATCCTGTTCCTAACCTTCTTTGTTCTGCTTCTGATCAACATGCCGATCGCCTTCGCGCTGGGGATCGCGACGGCGGTCACACTGCTGGCTGATGATACGCTGCCGATCAACAGCATCGTTACCCGCGCGTTCGTCGGCGTCGACAGCTTCACGCTGCTGGCCATTCCCTTCTTTATAATCGCGGGCGAGTTGATGAACGCTTGCGGGATCACCGAGCGGATCGTGGCCTTCGCCAGATCCCTGGTCGGGTTCATTCGCGGCGGGCTTGCACATGTGTCCATCGTCTCGAGCATGTTCTTTGCGGGGATTTCCGGTTCCGCGACGGCGGATGCCTCGGCACTGGGGTCGATGATCATCCCGGCGATGAAGAAGAACGGCTTCGACGCGGATTATGCGGTTGCAGTCAATGCATCCTCCAGTGCGATTGGCCCAATCATTCCGCCGAGCATCATGATGGTGATCTACGGCTCGATCGCCAATGTCTCGATTGCGCAGCTCTTCCTAGGCGGCTTTGTCCCGGGCGTCGCTATGGGGATGGGGCTGATGGGCGTGGCCTACTACATCGCCAAGAAGCGTAACTACCCCGCCCCGCCCCGCAGCGAACTGCCCCCGATTCTTGGGTCCCTGAAAGAGGCCGCCCTGGCATTGCTGATGCCCATCATCATCCTCGGCGGGATCTTTTCGGGCGTATTCACCGCAACCGAAGCGGGTGTTGTGGCGGTGGCGTATGCCGCGATTGTAGGCACGTTCGTCTACAAGACGCTGACCTTCAAACTTGTCGCCGAATTGCTGGTTAATGCCGCTGTCACCACGGCGGCGGCCATGTTCCTGATCGCAATGGCCACCTCCTTTGCCTGGCTTCTGGCCTGGGCGGGGTTCGGCGCCGCAGTCCTTGAGGTCCTTGGCGGCATATCCAGCAATCCGACAATTGCGCTGCTGCTGATCGTCCTTTTCATCCTGATCCTTGGCCTTTTCATCGAGGGTATTCCGATCCTGATCATCTTCACGCCGGTGTTGCTGCCGGTCATCCAGGGACTGGGCATCGATCCCGTGTTCTTCGGTGTGATCATGATCATGTCAGTGGTGATCGGGTCGGTGACGCCGCCGGTGGGCATCCTGACCTACATCTCGTGTTCCATCGGGGGCATCACGATCTCGCAGGCGATCCGTGGCCTGATCCCATTCTGTGCGGTGCTGATCGCGGTGCTGTTCTTATGCGCGATCTTCCCCCCCATCGTCATGACCGTCCCCGAAGTTTTCGGGAACTGACGCAAACCCAACCAAAGGACATCCGCCCGTGCCCATTGCTACCGAAGAACTGAAGTCGAGGGTCGAAAACCTGCGCGGCCGGATGAAGGCCGAGGGGTATGACGCGCTGATCATCTACTCTGACGAGTACCGCTCGGGCCATTCCACCTATGTGACCGATTACAAGCCTATCAACGTGATCGAAGAGAGCCCGCAGCTTGTCCTTCTGGTGGGCGATAACGAGCCGGTAGTCTTTCTCGGACGGCTGAACGCTTATGCCGCGCGGGACATGTGCTGGATCGACGATGTCCGCGGCATTCACCGCCCCTATTCCGATTTTCCCCAGGTGTTCGAGCCCATTGTCGGTCGGGCCAGCCGGATAGGGCTGATCGGCAAGAACATCCTGCCATTCGAAATTTATGAACAGCTCAAGGACGCGGTGCCCGAGGCTGAGATCGAGAACCGCGATGACATCATGCTTGATCTGCGCAAGATCAAGTCGCCGGCCGAGATCGATCTGATGGAGCAGGCCGCCGAGATCAATGACGCGGTGCTCAAGGAGGCCGCGAAGGGGATCAAGGTCGGCATGACCGAGATTCAGGTTGCCGGGTTCGCCGAGAACATCGCGCGAAAGATGAATGCGCACATCGGTTCGGCCACTGTCGTGATGTCCGGACCGAACACGAATTATCCGGCCTGGTGGGCGACGGATCGGCAAATCCAGCCGGGCGACTATGTGATGCTCGATTTCAACCCGGCTGTTGGCCATTACTGCAACGATGGTGGGATCACCATCCTGATGCCCGGCGCCGATCCCGAGCAGGAACGCGCGCTGGTGGTGGGTCACCAGGCACTGAAAAAGGTGATCCCGACCATTCGGCCCGGCATCACGGCCCGCTCGATTTTCGACACGCTCCTCGAGGAACTGGAGCCGCATGGGTTTGCGGACAATTTCACGCCCTATGCGAAGGGTCTGCGCGGTGTCGGTCATGCGGTGGGTATCGACGTGGTCGAGCCCCCGAACCTGAGTTCGGACAGCGATTTCGAGCTGGAGGCGGGCATGACACTGGCTGTCAAACTGGATCTGCACGATCTGCCTGGCGGCGGATATCGGATCGAAGTCGTGGTCGCGGTCACCGAAGACGGCGTGCGGCCGTTGAACAAGTTGGTGCTGGCGGAACCGGATGACTTTGCGGTTCAGCGCTGAAGCAAACGTTCGACGAAAGAAGTGTCGAGCGAATGGAAGGACCGGCTGATCGCCGGGGAACACATCGAAACATCGGTCTCAAAAGGGAGGACTACCACGATGCTTAGAAGATCAATTCTTACCAGCTTGGGTGTCGCAGCGTTGCTGTCGGCGGGCGCAATCGCGCCCCCCGTGCTTGCTGCGGAAACAACGATCCGGGTCGCCTCGGTCACTGGTCCGACCCATCACCATAACATCTCGTTGCGCTGGTTCGCTGAACAGGTCGCGGCGCGGGATGTCGGGCTGAACATCGAAGTTCTGGACGGTGCGCAATTGGGCGGCGAGCGGGACTATATCGAGGGCATGATGCTGGGCAGCATCCAGATGGCCCAGGTTTCGACCGCGCCGGTCAGCGGCTTTGTACCCGAGTTCGATCTATTCAGCCTGCCCTATCTGATACGCGATACTGATCACTTCAAGGCCGTGGTGTCGGGACCTGTGGGCGCCAAATACAACGAACTGGCCGAAGCGCGCGGGATGAAGATCCTGGCGTGGTTCGACAACGGCTACCGCAACGTCTTCAACAAGGTCCGCCCGGTCGTGACACCTGAAGATATGGACGGACTGAAGATCCGCGTTATGGAAAGCCCATTGATGGTGAACACCGTCAACGCGATGGGCGGTTCAGCCACGCCGATGTCCTATAGCGAGCTTTATACCGCACTGGAACAGGGCGTTCTGGACGGGGGCGAGAATGCGGCTGGCAACGTGCTGAACGACCGTTTTTACGAGGTTTCCAGCTACCTTTCGATGACCCAGCACTTCCGTCCGCCTGGCATTGTCGCGATCAGCATGGGCACCTGGAAGGGCCTGACCGAGGCGCAGCAGGCGGTTCTGATCGAGGAAGGCGCACGTCTACAGGACTACGAGATCGCGCTTACCGCCGAAGTAGGCGCGGCCGCGCTGGAAGAATTGAAGTCCAAAGGCATGCAGGTCAACGAGGCCGATGTCGCGGCCTTCCGCGCCCGGATGGGGCCGATCTACGAGGACTTCAAGGCCAAGCATGGTGCAGACCTGCTGGAAGCGGTGCAGAATACCGGATCCTAGGCCACGAAGAACAGCATGGGCGGACACCAGCCGCCCATGCCTTGATGCGATCACCCAGGCTGTCCCGATGCAGGACCGCCCCGCGCGGGGACAAAATCAGAAAGGACGCCGATGTTGGAACGGCTGCTGATAACGGGTGCCAATGGAAGCCTGGGCTCGATCTGTCGCCAACGCCTTGGCCACTTGGCCAAAACCGTACGGCTGACCGCAAGGCGCGGGCTGGGCGAGGCTGGCCCGAATGAAGAGATCGCTTATTGCGACCTGAGTGACAAGGCCGCGGTCGAGGAGATGGTCGAAGGCTGCGACGGTATCGTCCACATGGGCGGGAGAGCGGTCGAAGGGCCATGGGAGACGATCAAGGCCGCGAACATAGACGGTATGTTCAACCTGTATGAAGGGGCGCGAAAGTCATCCCTGCAACCTCGTATCCTGTTTGCCAGTTCACATCACACGACCGGATTTCACGAACAGATGACGCCGCTGGACCCCAGCAAAAGCCCGACGCGCCCGGACGGCCTTTATGGGGTGTCCAAGGTCTTTGGCGAAGCGTTGGCGCGGATGTATTATGACAAATTCGGGATCGAGACCGCCTGTGTGCGGATCGGGTCCTGTTTTCCCGAGCCACCAAACCACCGCATGATGTCGTCGTGGCTGAGCGCTGATGACTTGATCGCGCTGATCGAGCGCGTGTTTCGCGTACCCCGGCTGGGGTGCCCGATCCTGTACGGGGTGTCCGACAACGATGCGAAATGGTGGGACAACACAAGTGTCGCCTATCTGGGCTGGCGGCCCAAGGACAATTCGGAATCCTTCCGCGCCAAGTTGGACGCCGAGCAGGCGCTCCCCAGCCGCGACCATCCTGATGCCATCTATCAGGGCGGGCTGTTTTGCACCGATGGCATACACGAGGACTAGACGCGCCAGGCGGCGCGACGGTGGATCAAATACGAAAGCGACGAAATGCGCCAGAACACGCTGAGAGAGATATGGGCAAAAGGCGGCGCGGCCGTGAATGGCTGGCTGGCCATACCGAACGGGTTTTCTGCGGAAACCATGGCCCATCAGGGCTGGGATTCGCTGACTGTGGACATCCAGCATGGCGTTGTCGACTACCAGGCGGCGGTCAGCATGCTGACCGCAGTATCCACCACCGATACCGTTCCGGTGGTGCGCGTGCCGTGGCTGGACCCGGCGTACTTGATGAAGGTCCTGGACGCGGGCGCATATGGGGTCATTTGCCCGATGATCAATTCGCGTGACGATGCGGAACGGCTGGTGGCCTATACCCGCTATCCGCCAGACGGCACTCGCAGCTTCGGACCGATCCGGGGCTTGCTGTATGGCGGGCCGGACTACCCCGAGCATGCCAATGACACGGTGGTTGTGTTCGCGATGATCGAGACCCGTGCGGGATTGGACAATCTGGACGAGATTCTGGCCACTCCGGGTCTTGACGCGGTCTATGTGGGGCCGTCCGACCTGTCCCTGGCGCTGGGCTGCCGACCCACCTTCGACGACGTGGACCCGCCAGCCGCCGAAGCAATCGAACTGATTGCCGCCAAGGCCCGCGAACACGGCAAGGTTGCAGGCATCCACAACGGCTCGGCCACGGCGGCGCTTCAGCGTATCGAGATGGGGTACCAATTCGTGACCGTCGCCTCGGACGCCCGCCTGATGGCATCGGGATCGCAACAGGTCCTGTCCACAATGCGCGACCGACTAAGCCAAACCCAGACTGCCGGGTATTGATCCGGCCCCGAACAGGAGACCGAAGTGAGCAAATTGGGTTTCATTGGCCTGGGCATAATGGGCGCCCCCATGGCAATGCAGTTGATCGCGGCAGGGCACGAGGTGTATCTGCATTCGCGCAGTGGGGTACCGGACGAGATGGTCGCTGCTGGCGGCCATCCATGCACGACGCCAAGGCAGGTTGCCGAGAACGCAGATGTGATCATCCTGATGTTGCCCGACACCCCGCATGTCGAAGAGGTGTTGTTCGACGACGCCGGTGTGGCAAGCGGGCTGTCGGTGGGAAAATGCGTGGTCGATATGAGCTCGATCTCGCCGCTGGCAACGAAGGAGTTTGCAGGCCGGATCGCGGCAATAGGCTGCGACTATGTCGATGCGCCCGTATCGGGCGGCGAGGTTGGCGCCAAGGCTGGGACGCTGACGATCATGTGCGGAGCGACGCAGTTGGCCTTTGACCGGGTCCTGCCGCTGCTCCAGGTGATGGGCAAGACGATCACCCTGGTCGGCGGGGTCGGCAACGGCCAGATTTGCAAGGTCGCAAATCAGATCATCGTCGCACTGAACATCGAGGCGGTCAGCGAGGCCCTGGTCTACGCCTCGAAAGCCGGCGCAGACCCTGAAAAGGTGCGCCAGGCGCTGATGGGCGGCTTTGCCATGTCCAGGATCCTGGAGGTACATGGCGAGCGCATGGTGAAGCGCACCTTTGACCCCGGTTTTCGGATCGAACTGCACCAGAAGGATCTGGGCCTGGCGCTGACCAATGCCCGGCAGATGGGCATCAGTCTGCCCAACACCGCGACCGCCCAGGAACTGTTCAATACCTGCGTGGCCAATGGCGGCGCGGCATGGGATCACTCGGGTATGGTCCGTGCATTGGAGTTGATGGCTGATCACGAGGTCGGGCAAGATTAGTCGATGACCGAACAGCCGCGCCTTATCAAGATCAATCCCTCGGACAATGTGGCCGTCGTGGCTAATGACGGGGGTTTGGGGCGCGGGATCGAGGTCGAGGGCCTGACACTGGCCGAACCGATCCCGCAGGCGCACAAGGTGGCTTTGACGGCGCTTGGCAAATCCGAGCCCGTTATCCGCTATGGCGTTGTGATCGGCTACGCCGCCCGGGCGATACCGGCAGGCGCCTGGGTCAATGAAACCAACTTGCGAATGCCGCCGCCCCCAGACCTTGCGGGTCTGGCCCCGGCGCCGCCGCCTACATCGCCGGCAGCGCCAATGGAAGGGCAGACTTTCCTGGGCTACCGGAACCGGAATGGCAGCGTTGGCACACGCAACATCCTGGCCATCACAAACACGGTGCAGTGCGTCTCGGGCGTGGTCGGCCATGCCGTCGACCGCATCAGGCACGAGTTGTTACCGCGCTATCCCAATGTCGACAATGTGGTGGCGCTGGACCACACCTATGGCTGCGGCGTCGCCATCGATGCGCCCGATGCGGCCATTCCGATTCGGACCTTGCACAATATCGCTCGCAATCCGAATTTCGCGGACACCACAATGGTTGTCAGCCTGGGATGCGAAAAGCTGCAGCCGTCGCGCCTGTTCCCGGAGGTTTTTGGTTCAGGGATCGACCCCGACCCTGCATCGGGCCCCGCCCCCGGCCTTGTCACGTTGCAGGACGAAACGCATGTCGGGTTCGAATCGATGATCACTTCGATTCTGCAAACGGCCGAGCGACACCTTGACCGTTTGAACGCACGACGGCGCGAGGTATGTGCCGTCTCGGACCTTGTGGTGGGCATGCAGTGCGGTGGTAGTGACGCGCTATCTGGTGTGACCGCCAATCCAGCGCTGGGGATAGCCGCCGATCTGATCGTCAGGGCCGGTGGTACGGTCATGTTTTCCGAAGTGACCGAGGTACGCGACGGGATCGACCGCCTGGTGGCGCGTGCAGCAACACCAGAGGTCGCCCAGGATCTGATCGCGCAGATGACGTGGTACGATCAGTATCTGGACGCGGGTCAGTCGGATCGCAGCGCCAACACTACACCGGGCAACAAGAAAGGCGGGCTGTCCAATATCGTAGAAAAGGCAATGGGGTCGATCAGCAAGTCAGGCACGATGCCAATATCCGGGGTCGTTCCACCGGGCGAACGCGCGCGGCAAAAGGGGTTGCTGTTTGCCGCCACACCGGCCTCGGACTTCATTTGCGGCACCCTGCAGCTTGCTGCGGGCATGACCTTGCATGTCTTTACAACTGGACGGGGCACACCCTATGGCCTGGCAGAGGTGCCGGTCGTCAAGGTAGTCACCCGCACAGAACTGGCACGTCGATGGCATGACCTGGTGGATGTTGATGCGGGCCGGATAATATCGGCCGACCAATCGCTCGAAGCCATGGGTCAGCACATCTTCGAGCAGATCCTGGCCGTAGCAAGCGGCAAGAAGACTGCCGCCGAAAGCCTGGGGCTGTCCAATCAGCTTGCCCTATTCAACCCGGGGCCGGTAACCTGAACAGGCTCGACGCCAAGCGCACCAGGCCAAAGGGAATTACAATGCAGGACGACATGAACCAGGATGACGGCTGGCGGCCGTCGCAGCGGTACCCCGATCCATCGGTCATCTCTCTGCACCCCAGCTTTGATACACTCAGGCTGCCATTGGCGGGGGTCGAGCGGCTGGCAACCGGGTGCCGCTGGTGCGAGGGGCCGGTATGGTTCGGGGATGGCCGCTATCTGCTGTGGAATGACATCCCGAACAACCGCACCCTGCGTTGGGACGAGACGTCGGATCAGGTGTCGGCCTTTCGCCAGCCATCCAATTTTGCCAACGGGCAAACGCGGGACCGGCAGGGCCGCTTAATTGCCTGCGAGCATGGCGGCCGGCGGGTGACGCGGACCGAATACAATGGCGACATCACCGTGCTGATGGACAGCTTTGATGGCAAGCGCCTGAATTCGCCCAATGATGTCGTGGTCAAATCCGATGGCACCGTGTGGTTCAGCGATCCGCCCTTTGGCATTCTGGGCAATTACGAGGGGCACCGGACCGAGCCCGAGCTAGGCCAGAACGTCTATCGATTGGATCCCGGCACCGGCCAGGCGACGGTGGTCGCTGACGACATCTTGGGGCCGAACGGGCTGGCGTTTTCGCCTGACGAAAGCAAGCTTTACATCGTCGAGTCCCGCGGCCAGCCGAACCGCAAGATCCTAGAATACGACATGTCGGCCGATGGCGCGACGATCAGCGGAAAGCGGGTTCTGATTGATGCGGGCGACGGCACGCCGGACGGGTTCCGGGTCGACGTGAAGGGCAATCTGTGGTGCGGATGGGGCATGGGAACCGCCGAGTTGGACGGGGTCATGATCTTTGCCCCGGACGGCACACCGATCGGCAGGATCGCCCTGCCAGAACGCTGCGCAAATCTGTGTTTCGGGGGGCGCGCGAACAGCCGATTGTTCATGGCGGCCAGCCACTCGGTCTATGCGCTATATGTTAACGTCGCGGGCGTCGCTTTCGGGTAGTTGGCGGCGTGGACGAGGCATGGTCGTGACCCCACGGGCCAGGCGGATAGGACCGCCCGGCCCGGGAGCATTAGATACCTAGCGTGGCTCGGTCCGCAGCGCCACATAGACGCACCAGCACATCGCCAGCACAACCAGCGTGAACGGAATACCGGTTGACACCGCCGCGCCTTGCAGTGCTGCAAGGCCGCCGCCTAGAAGCAGAGCGATAGCGACAAGCCCCTCAAGCGTGCACCAGAAGATCCGCTGCGCCACAGGCGCGTCCATCTTGCCGCCCGCGGTGATTGTATCGATCACGAGCGAGCCGCTGTCGGACGAGGTCACGAAGAAGATCACGATCAGGATCAGAGCGATGGGCGCCACGATGTTATAAAGCGGCAGTTCCTTGAGGAACCCAAAAAGCGCGCCTTCCGGTTTGTAGCTGTCGATCACGGTCGCCCTGACACCTTCCGCACCTCCGGCATTCAGCATGTCGATTGCGGCACCGCCGAATGTCGACATCCATAGTGCGCAAACCAATGTCGGCGCGATCAGTGCACAGAGGATGAATTCGCGCACCGTGCGGCCCCTGGAAATCCGCGCGATAAACATGCCGACAAAAGGCGACCACGCAATCCACCACGCCCAGTAGAAGGTCGTCCAGCCGTGGAAGAAGCTGGTATCCTCGCGCCCGAATGGGTTCGAGAGCGCGGGCAGGATCATCACATAGTCGACCATCACTTGACCGTAGCGTGCAAGCGCGGTGCCAATCCCGGTGACAAAGAGAACGAAAAAGAAGAGGCAGACCGCCATCACCATGTTGATTTCGCTGAGCCGTTTGACGCCATTGTCCATGCCAAGGAGCACTGAAACCAACGCAATAGCGGTTATCCCAATGATCAGCAGAACCACGACTGTGGTTGTCGGCTCGATTCCAGCCACCTCGTAGAGCCCGGCAGCCACCTGTTGCGCACCAAGCCCCAAAGACGTGGTTAGCCCGAAAAGCGTGGCAAAAACCGCCAGTGTGTCGATGATGTGTCCCCACCAGCCCCAAATCCGTTCACCCAGTAGCGGGTAGAAGGCCGAGCGCAGCGTCATCGGCAGCCCCTTGTTGTACGCGAATATTCCGAGAGTCAGTCCGACAACGGCGTAGACACTCCAACCCTCGAGACCCCAATGATGGATGGTACCCACCACCCCAATGTACTCGTTGCCTGGTTGCGATACGTCGATATTGAGCGGTCGCGCCGCGCCGCCCTCGGAGAAGTTGTAGTAGACAGGTTCCAGCACCCCAAAGAACAGGAGCCCGATGCCGATCCCCGCGGCAAACATCATCGCGATCCAGCCGGAGTAAGAGTAGTCGGGCTTGGCGTCCTTGCCGCCAATCCGGACCGATCCCACCGGCAGAACAATCAGCGCCAGGCAAAAGATCAGCATGATGTCGACAGAAAGCACCAGGAACCAATCAAAAGTGCTGGTCAGCCACGGCCGCAGCCAACCAAAGAACGCCGCCGCAGCCTCTTGGTTGGCCAGAGAGATCAGCACGAACGCGATGATTAGTAGGCCGGAGATCAGGAACACCGGATTATGGATGTCGAGACCGAAGGGACGGATATTGTCCTGCCCCAACTCAAAATCCGTGTTAAAGCCGGAGATATCGGTCTCCGCCGTATCAGAGCCCTCATAGTTGGCCATTTCGTCCTCCCAGTGGTTGTGTTGTTTCCTGTGTGGATTCCTTGAGACACGGTCATGCTGGATTGGCAGAGCGTGATTGGCGAAAGGCGCCAGGTCTACGCGTCCCGAACGATGAATACCGACACATCGGCGTGCGATGCGATCTTGCCTCCGTTTGATGGCCAGAAATATTCGGCAATCCCCGGCTTGTGCGAGGCCATCACGACAAGATCGGCGCCGGTCTGCCGGATTGCGGCCAATAACGCATCGTCCACATCCGTGGTCGGGTCGTTGCTGACCACGGCAAGTGCCTCTGCATCAATCCCCCGGGTCTCGGCTTGGTGCCGCGCAAAGGCTTCCAACTTGCCGCGAAACTCGTCCGGATTGTGGGCAACGGCGCCGGGTGCTGCGGATGTCACCGATACGAACGTGATCGGAGCGTCATGGCTTTTGGCTTCCGCCGCCGCGACGTCTAGCGCGCGTTCAAGATTTTCCAGGTGCGCAAGATCAACCGGCGCAAGGATACGCTGAAACATATGTCCCCTCCATCGACCCGGGATGCGTGTCCCATTGTTTTGGGCACCGATACGGCGGGGATCGACGGCAAAGTGCGACACACGCCAATGGTGCGCTTCATCTTGGTCTTGGACAATGACTCTATGGGCATGAGCCCGAGTCGCACAACAGATCATGTTGAGTCCACAAATGCGAACAATGAATGAGCGCCAAGCACGGCCGAAAAACACATGAGATAGTTATCGTAATAAATTGTATTATTTGTGTTTTCATTCCGTTTGCGCGCAATAGCCACACAGATCAGCAAACGAACGCAGGATCGGTACGGCCACATAGACCACCCCAAGCTCGTTTCCCGGTTGGCATGAATATGGGTCTGGTTCGGCCGACTAGCCCTGTCCTGATGCAGCGCCACTGCCCAGCCTGTGGGGGCCAAACAAACACGCCAACATCAATATGACACCCGATACCGTTGCGATCATTCCAGCAGCGCTGACCGCATCCCGGGCGCCGAGCCAGATAGGTCCATATCCGGCCAGAACATACCCCAGCACCGCCGAAGCCGTCGCGAAGCCCAGTGACCAGAGGACCTGCGCCTTCAGACTGTTGGTCATCAGACGCGCCGCCGCTGGGGGACAGATGAACATCGCGATCACGATGATGGACCCCACGGCGTCGAACGCGGCAACCGCCGCAACAGCGGCCGAGATGACCAGGCCAAGGCCGATGGCCCGTGTCGGCAGTCCCAGCGCTTCGGCGAACCCCTCGTCAAAGGTCGAGATCTTCAGCCAGCGCCAGAACACCGCAGTCAAGACAGAGACCAGCACACAGACGACCGCCATCCGGATCAGTTCGTCCGGCAGCGCGGTCAAAGCTGCGGGATCCCAGAGCGAGTGCCATCCCGTCGCCTTGAACCAGATCAGCGATTCCAGATTGCCCATCAGCGCGTGTTCGACGTCCAGGTGGACGGACGAGGTGTCGGATTGTTCCAGCAACAGGACGCCGCCCGCAAACAGGGTCGTAAATGTGACGCCCATTGCTGCGCCCGGTTCGATCCGTCCCAGGCGTTTGATCACCTCGATCATCACAACTGCCAGGATCGCCGCCCCCGCCGCGCCCAGCAGCATCGGGATGGCCGCGACCGCGCCAGTGATCAGGAACGCCACAACGATGCCCGGCAGGACCACGTGGCTGATGGCGTCGCCAATCAGCGCCTGGCGCCGCAAGATCAGAAAGTTGCCCGGCAGGGCACAGGCAATCGAGGCAAAAACACCGATCAGGATCGGTGTCAGCGAGAATTGTACGAACTCGGCGCCCATCAGGATACGCCCCCCAGCGGCTGGGGGCCGCCGATGCGACGGTCGAATTCGGCTATTTCGTCCGGCGTGAAGACGTCCTCGATCGGGGTCAGTCCGTCGTAGCGCCCGGTCAATCCGGTGTCCTGATGGATCTCGCGCGCGATTTGCCACCTGCGCTCGTCCCAGGCGATCCGCGCGGCAGATGCGCGCCCCGCCTCGGTTGCGACACCGTCCGCGCGGATCAGGCCCGCAGCCCGCAGCAC
>CAYWND010000022.1:0-14259 GCA_964459085.1 uncultured Oceanibium sp.
GGGTTTCGGTTGCGGTTGCGGGTCTGGGACCGGCTGGGGCCTAGGCGCAGGCTCTGGTTCTGGCTGGGGGACCGGTTGGGGCGGAGGTGGTGCAGCCGCGTTGATGGCGTCGAGGTACTCGTCCGCCGAGGCCTGGCGGCTGTTAGGCCGGTTCGACAACCCCCGCTCGATCAGCTTGTCAATTGCCTCGGGCACGTCATCGCGCCCGCCACTGGGGGGCTGCCAATGGCCCTGCGGCAGCACGCCGACCAGAAGCTCGTAGAAGATCACCGACAGCGAATAAAGGTCCGCTGTTTCGGTCGCGACATCCGGCGTGGTGATCTGCTCGGGCGCCATGTACTCGCGCGTTCCCAGCGCACCAGTGCCACCCGTTTCGAAGTTGGCCCCCATAGCCTGCGCGATCCCGAAATCCGCGATCCTCAGCGGTGCGGCGTCCTCCTCGGGCAAACGCAAGAGGATAATATTCTCGGGCTTCAGATCGCGGTGGATCACGCCTTTGGCATGAGCGGCCTTCAGGCCTTCCAGAATCTCGCGAATGATCTGGGCCGCAACGACATAGGGAATGTCCTCGCGCGCGCGCGCCTTCTCGCCGATCCACTGCCGCAGAGATTGGCCGGTCAGCAGTTCCATCGACAGATAAGGCTGCCCATCGGCGTCACCGACATCATAGACTGAAACCACGTTCGGATGCCGGATGTCGCGCGTCGTCACGCCCTCGCGCACCAGTCGTTTGATGGAACTCGGCCCCGACAGCCGGTCCCGGCGTATAAGCTTTAGGGCAACATCGCCGTCGGTCACGTTGTCATGGGCGGCATAGACGACCCCCATGCCACCGCGCCCGATAACCGACGTGATCTGATAGCGCCCAGCAAACAACGACCCCGGTTCCAACTCGGCCTGTCTGTCGGCCATGCGCATGCCCGTGTCATGCGCAGGCGCGGTCTGCAGACCGCCGATCGTGCGCAGCCCATCCATCGACGTGGGTGGTTTCAGCGGGGCCCCGCATTCGCCGCAGAAACTGGCCCCTTCGGCAACATCACTTCCGCATTGTGGACATGTCATGGCCAGTCAGCCCCTCAAACCAATCTCGTTACGGTCACTTCGTCCGCGACTCCGTGCAGACAATGTACATCAAATTTCAAAGCGGTGGCCTGCGGATAATTCTTCAGCAGGGAAATTACGGTCCCGGTTCGTATCGTCGCTGTATCGCCGCGGCTTAGATAGTCCCCGTCGACCATTAGGCCCGCATCGCTCTCCGCCCTGACCACCAACCGGTCATTTTGAATATACACCTCGCAGTGTCGGCGCGAGATCATCACGCTGACCTGCTCGTCGATCCCGCCACCATCGCGCGCCAGGATCCGCACATCGCCTTCGCCGCCTTGCAGTTTGGTCCGCGTCCGGCCGATGGCCAACACCCCGTCGCGTGCGGCGAGCGGGCCGTCATTCGGCGCTTCTCCGCTATCAAAACTGCGCCAGCGCAGCCGAACGTCGCGCGGCAGCCGCCAGACCTTGTCCACGCCCCGCAAACCCATCTCTAATTCCAGCCGTTCGGCATGGACCAGCCTCAGATCGACATGGGATGGTCCTGCCCCGGTCGACTGTTGTGGCCCGCGCACCGGGGCATAGACCGTGGCCCCCGGCTCGATCTTGTCGGCCGTCAGGTTGATGGTTTGGTGTACGGTGCCGGTGCGATCGCCTTCGACATTCACCTCAAGGCTGGCTGCAAAGAGGAAGCTCTCGGTCCGCCACCGATACCGGGTCTCGGCCACAAACGCGATTTCGATCCGGTGCGTGCCGCTCTGCTCCAGGACCGAGGTTCGGGCCGGTACCGGCGCGGCAGCGCCACCATCCAGCCGTTCCCACAGCAACTCCACCGGCCGCCGCGGTTCATCCCCGGTGCGAACCCAAAGCGCCGTAATGAACAATGGGCGCCCGATTGGGCTGGTGTTCTTCAGCGTCAACGGCAGCGTCAAAACGCTGCCAACCTGCGCGTCCTTTACCGCGCTGGGATCCAGATCCAGCACAGGCTGCACGCAGGTGTGACACAGCCCGTCGCGCCCGACCAGCCCACCGCACTCCTCGAACGCCATGCACCGCAGGATCGGCTGACCGCATTCGCCGCAAAACGCCGCGTCCGCATCACCGGCAATCGTGCGATAGCAGCATTCCTTGGGGTCTCGGGGATCCGCCACAGTGGTTCAGCCTCAAGTTCGCAACCTGTTGCCGCACCCGATGCAGAATTTTGCGTGCGCCGAGTTCATCCGCCCGCATTTGGGACATTCCGCCGAGTTCGGTCCACCTTGTATGGGCGCGCCATCCGCCGCCACATTGCCCGCGCCATGGGCCACGCCGACATTGCTGTCCAAAGCCTTGCTGGCTAGGTTCTGGGCCTGCTGAGCTGTTGTGACCTTGTCCTGGGTTGCGCGGTCAACGAATTCGCGCATCAGCGCCATGGTGCTTTCGCCTTCGGCCGCCTTGGCGCGCGCCTGTTCGGCCAGCACCATCGCCACGTCGGGGCTCAGCCCGGCATTCACCGCCAGGATCTGCTCGGGCGTCATGTTGGTGCCCGCCTTCATCATCTCGACACGCGACTGCGCCTCGGCCTTGGTCTTGTCCAGCTCGCGCCGGGCGGCGGCGTCCTCTTCCAGAATGCGCATTTCGGACGACGCGCGCTCGCCTTCCAGTTCGATATTCTGCAGCGACCGGATCTTGTCGGCTGCAATCGTATTCGACCGCTCGGCCACATCCAGCTGATCCATCTGCTCCAGCTTGGTCAACTCGGACGCCTGCTGGCGCTCGAGCTTTTGCATCTCCAGGTCGATCTTGCGCAACTCAAGCCGCTGGCGCTGAACCTCGACCGAATGGCCAGCTTCGGCCAATTCGTTCTCGAACTTCGCCAGCTGCTCGGTGCGAAGGATCTCGACCTCGTGCTGAAGCGCCTTCATCTCCTGCACGCGCTGGCCGGTTTCGCGCGCATCCGCAAATTCCAGCTCGCTGTCCAGAACCATCCGGTTCAGTTCGTCCTCGCTGGCGGCCTCCAGCTTGGCCAGATCGACCTTGGTCCGGATTTCCAGCTGGGTGCTGTCAGCGGCCCGTTCGGTCTCGCGCCGCGCGACCTCAAGCTGAAAATCCAGCATCTGCTGCTCGCGCTCAGTGGCCGCGCGCGCCATGTCGTCCTTTTCGGTGTCAGTCAGCGCGAACTCAACCGACACGATCCGTGCCATGATGCCCAGATCGCCCACAACACGGTCCGTCTCACGCAGAATGTCAGCCTGGATCAGATCCTGAACCCCGACATTGCCGCGCAGCTTGGACGCCTCGATCTTTGCGCCTACGCGGGAAAAGACCCGCTCGGAAAAATGCGGCGCAATTCGGCGCAGCACATCATTCTGCGACAACGGCTGCCGCCCCGACATCAGGCCCAGCACATTGCCGGGCTTTTCGGGGTCGACCTGCAACTCAAGATGGGCGACACCCGTCACCTCGACACTGTCGCGGGTAATCATCTTTACGCCCAACTGCGCCGAGAATGGCTTCAGCGAGGCCAGCAGCATCGAAAAACTGTGTTTGCCGCCAAAGAAGGCCCGGATCCGCGCCAGCATCCCCCCGATCGAGAAATTCGCGCCGACATAAACGTCGACCAGTTCGCCATCCCGCATCAACAGCGCCATGTGATCGGGCGGCACGGCCAGGCGGGTCTCGCCCATGCTTTCGAACTCGCTGTTACGGACGAACTCCGCCACATAGTTCGGATCGGAAATGAGTATATTTTTCGAGGCCATCAGATCTGCACCATTCCCATCACAGGTTGTCGCCTTTCCATTTCTCGAACACAAAGAATGCAATCGCGTGATACGCCACGACGAATACCGACAAATAGGTGCCTACGGGGTATTGATCGATAACGCTGGTCAGGCGGTTCAACCCGGCCTCGCGTACGACTGTCTCGGTATGCTGGAACCGGATGATGGTCCCCGAGATCACCCCAATTAGCGTGACAACCGCCATGATCGCGCTGGCGACCGCAAAAAGACGCCGAAACCGGGACATGTTCCCTTCTCTGGGCGGCGTATCTTGTGCATCCAGTTCGCGTTCGTACGCGTCGCCCGCTTCCAGGGCGCGCTGGCGCGCCTCGTGGTCTTTTTTCAGGTAATCCAGTTCCAATTTGCGATTGGGCGCCTCGGTCTCGGCGCGGGTCAGGTTGTGGCGCCGCCGCACGATGGACTCAAAGGCGAATGCCCCGATCCAGATGACAACCGCAATCAACAGGCACCACTGAAGAAATCCAAGTGCCGTGAAGAGTGCGCCGAAACCCGCGTCCGTACCTTCCGCCAAAACCCATCCCCCAAATACACGTAGCTTTGGTCACCCTAGCGCCGTTGATTCCAAAAAAAAAGCTGTGCATGGGGGTGATTTGGTCACCGCAAGCCATTCAGAACTGGACGGAACCGGCGGGGCACCGGGTCAGTCCTCAGGCGAGTCTATTCGGCGGCAGGCTTCAGGCTTGCAGTCAGGTGATGAAATTTGTCGCCCTGAACGGCAACATGATCTCGCATTGCATCTGCGGCGCGGACCCCATCCGCGTCTTCGAGTGCGGCCACAATCGCCTCGTGTTCGGCCATGGACTGCTTCAGACGCCCCCGCAACCGCAACTGTGTCCTGCGGAACGGCTGCAGCCGGCGATGCAAGCGAATGCACTCGTGCTCGAGAAAGCTGTTCCCGGATTGCTGATAGATGATGTGATGGAACCGTTCGTTTTCGCGGTAGTACCCATCGGCATCCTGTGCTGCGACCGCATCGTTGCACCGGGTGTTTGCCGTATGAAGATCGCGCAACGCCGCATCGGTTATGCGCGCCGCAGCGAAGCGAGCGCAGGCAGACTCGAGCTCGGCCATCACCTCGAACATCTCAACCAGCTCGACCGGCCCTGGATGGCGCACGAACACCCCACGACACGGGATCTGCTGAACCAGACCGGATTGCGTAAGCCTTTGTAGTGCCTCTCTTATCGGCGTTCTGGATACGTCGAACCGCGCGGCCAACTGAACCTCGTCCAAGCGTTCACCATCGGCAATGGAGCCTTCGAAAATCAGCTCTTCCAGTTGATCGGCAATGATATCGGCGCGCCGTTTTTCCATAGACCACGGCATAGCATCACGGTATCTTGCACGCAATCTTATATGTATTGTATACAAGATTATCGAGATGGATCACTGCAGAATCTCCAGACGTCACGTGATTGCAAAGGGAAGTCACCGAGATGATGCTCGCAGACCTTTTGACGACTGTATTCGAGCGGCGCATCCGCTTTCCCGGCCCTACCCCGGACGACGGCCGATCCGCCGAAGACCTTGCTGTCGCCCTGGTCGGTGCCGCGGGCGAGGTTTCCGGCCGCACGATCGGGCGCCAGTTGCTTGACCGCTACGCAGAGATGACCGAGGCGCAGAAGGCAGACTTCTTTCGCCACCTCACCGATGCCATGAGCATCGACGCTGGACGGGTTCGCGACGCGATCACCGCCTATGAACACGCGCCAGGCAAGGCGACGTATCGCGACTTCATGGATGCGGCAGAACCTCGGCGGCAGGAACTCATCCGCCGCCTCAACATGGTGCCGGGCGCCACGGGTCAGTTGGTCAATATGCGCGCAGACCTGTTGCGATTGTCCAGCGACGATCAGGTGCTTGCAGCCCTGGACCTGGATTTTCGGCATCTCTTTGCGTCGTGGTTCAACCGCGGATTTCTGGTGCTGAGGCCAATCAACTGGGAAAGCCCGGCACACATTCTGGAAAAGATCATCGCGTACGAAGCCGTGCACGCCATCGCCAGTTGGGAGGACCTAAGGCGGCGGCTGGAGCCCGCCGATCGGCGGTGCTTTGCGTTCTTTCATCCCGCAATGCCCGACGAGCCGCTGATCTTTGTCGAAGTGGCCTTGACCAAGGGAATACCAGGTTCGGTCCAGGATCTCTTGTCCGAAGACCGGGACGGTATCGCCGCCGAAGACGCCGATACGGCGGTTTTCTATTCGATCTCGAATTGCCAGGCGGGTCTGGCCGGGATCTCGTTCGGCAATTTCTTGATCAAGCAGGTAGCGACGGATCTGTCGTTGGAACTTGCGGATCTGAAGACCTTTGTCACGCTGTCTCCGATCCCTGGCCTGAATACCTGGCTTGAGGATCAGCTGACCGATCCAGGTCCTTTGGACGATGAGCAATTGCGCGCCCTGGCAGCGCACTATCTGGTCGACGCCAAACGCGGCGATGGTCTGCCTTGGGATGCTGTGGCGCGGTTCCATCTGGGCAATGGCGCCCAGGTTCACAAGATCCACGCGCGGGCAGACACTTCGGAACGGGGGGTGCGTCAGTCCGGCGGTGCAATGGTCAACTACCTTTATGACCTCTCGAAAGTGTCGCATAACCATGAACGGTTTGCTGCATCCAAGAAGGTCGTATTCTCGTCCGAGATACGCGCGCTAAACCAGATCGCCCGAAAGCTCTTGTCACACGAGGTCAGCCGATGACGAACCCGCTTTTTGATGATCTTTTCGGTCGGCATGCCGGTCAGTCGACACCGTTCCTGATCTTGGCGGACGGCACGATGATCACGCACTCCGATTTCCTGGCGACGGCCGCCCGATTTGCGCATGCCCTGACCAATGCCGGGATGCAGCCTGGCGACAGGCTGGCGGCGCAGGTTCACAAATCCCCTCAGGCGCTGGCACTCTATGCGGCCTGCGTGCAGGCTGGCATCATCTATCTTCCGCTCAATACCGCCTACACCGTCGAAGAACTGACCTACTTCATCGAAAACAGCGGTGCCAGGATCGTCGTCTGTGATGCCGCATCACGGCAAGCACTCAGCGACGTGGCCGGGCGCATGGACGCAGGGGTCGAAACGTTGAACGCGGATGGGACCGGCTCGCTTATGGATCTGTCTGCCCATCTTTCGCCTACGTACCCGACGGTGGCGCGGAAGGCCGACGATCTGGCTGCATTCCTCTATACGTCAGGCACGACCGGCCGGTCCAAGGGGGCCATGCTGACCCAGCAGAACCTTTTGTCGAATGCGCGTACACTCGTGGATTGCTGGCAGTTTACTGCCGCCGACACACTGGTTCACGCGCTACCGATCTTTCACACGCACGGGCTGTTCGTGGCCACGAACGTGACGCTGCTTGCCGGTGGGTCCATGATCTACCTTCCGAAATTTGATCTCGACGCGATGGTCCAAGCCCTGCCGCGCGCCACCACGATGATGGGGGTCCCGACGTTCTATACGCGACTGCTGCAGGACCCGCGCTTCACCAGCGAATTGACCGGGCATATGCGGTTGTTCGTATCGGGCAGTGCCCCCCTGCTGGAAGAGACCCATGTCCAATTCGAACAGCGCACGGGCCACAGGATCCTGGAACGATACGGCATGACCGAAACCAACATGAACACCACGAACCCCTATGACGGCGAGCGGCGAGCGGGCAGCGTCGGGTTTCCGCTGCCCGGTGTCGAGGTCAAGATTACCGACCCCGCAACAAGTGACACTGTCACGGATGGCAAGGTCGGTCAGATCGAGGTGCGCGGACCCAACGTGTTCAAGGGGTACTGGCAGATGCCAGAAAAGACGGCGGAAGAGCTGCGCAGCGACGGATTCTTCATCACCGGCGACCTTGGGAAAACGGACCGGGACGGGTACATCTACATTGTCGGCCGAAACAAGGATCTCATCATCTCCGGCGGCTACAACATCTATCCCAAAGAGGTCGAAAGCGTCCTGGACAAGCAACCCGGCGTGGCCGAGAGCGCGGTGATTGGCGTTCCGCATGCGGATTTCGGGGAAACCGTTCTGGCCGTCGTTGTGCCCAGACCCGGCGCTGACATCGATCCCGAGGCGCTGACCAGGGCCAGCGGCGCATCGCTGGCGCGGTTCAAGCACCCTAGAAAGATCGTTATCGTCGACAGCCTGCCGCGCAACACGATGGGCAAAGTGCAAAAAAATATCCTGCGTGAGGTCTACAGGGACGCTTTCACCGCGCAGTAACCAACACACAGACCTGGGGCCTGAATTCACACGCCGCGGCTATATTCGGCCCTGACATATTCTATTTGGTGGGCATAATGGATTTGGAATTGGCGCCGTCTACACTCCGGCCGCCATGTGTTTGATCCCTTGTCCAAAGGAAAACATCATGTATTCAGAAGCACTTGAACAGGGCGGGTATGCCGTAGTCACAGGGGCCGCCAGCGGCGTGGGTCTGGTCGCGGCCCACAGGTTTGCCAATGCTGGACTTGGCGTGATCCTGGCGGATCTGCCGTCGGAAAAACTTGACCAGGCCCAAGCGGACGTCCGCGCCGCCGCATCGGACGGTGACAGGGTTTTTGCGGTGCCAACGGATGTCAGTCAACCCGCGGATCTTCAGGCATTGGCGGACAGGGCCTTCGCCGCCGGGCCGGTTGCGGTGCTTATGAACAATGCCGGGATCGGAATGCCGACCTCGGCCTGGGGAGAGACCGAGAACTGGCGCAGAATCCTCGAAGTAAACTTCTTCGGTGTCCTCGAAGGTGTGCACGCCTTCGTACCGCGCATGATCCAGGCAAACCGCCCCGCTGTCGTGATCAATACCGGATCGAAACAGGGGATCACGACGCCACCGGGAAATCCAGGCTACAATGTCTCCAAGGCCGCGGTCAGGGTCCTGACCGAACAACTCGCCCACGAACTGCGCAAAGCAGACGCGCCGATATCTGCACACCTCTTCGTCCCTGGATTTACCTACACCGGAATGATCGCGTCCTTCCTGCCGGAAAAACCGCCCGCGGCCTGGACCAGTGAACAGACGGTCGACTATTTCATCGCGCGCATGGCCGAAGGGGACTTCTATATCCTGTGCCCCGACAATGATGTCGACCAGGCGCGGGATCGCCGACGGGTCGCATGGTCGGCCGGGGACATCCTGGAAAACCGCCCCGCCCTGTCGCGCTGGCATCCGGACTTCGAGGCCGCTTTTGCCGCCTACGAACGGCCGCGCGAGGAATAACTCAGCCAGCACCCACGATCCGGCGACAAAGGCAAAAATCCCCGCACCTGGCAGCAAGACTGGCTGGAGTATCTTGGCATGAGTAAACGGAGTTCCAGCGCAGTCGTCGGCGCACAGGTGAGGCTCAACAGGGTACGAAGTGCAATCTAGGTTGGCGGCTCGTTTGGGGTCTGAACGCATGGTCACGCTCACCCACGGGACGTGACATTCCCTACCTCAATAACTCCCAGCAAGCATTTGGAACAGTGAACTAAAGTCCGAAACATCACCTGCTTGCGAACAGATCTTGGACATCGGTAGCACGCACCAGCCCGACACAACAAAGGTCGGTGTTATTTTCGGATATCATACCCGCTCATCGCGGGTTTCTCGGCAACAGCTTTCAGGACGATGGTTGTGCGGACTCGCGTCACCGATTGTACTGTATTGATCTGGGTTTCGATGATCCGGTTCAACTCTTCGGTACCCGATGCGCGGACCTTGAGCAGGTAACAATCATCGCCAGCAATCTTATGAAGTTCTTCAAGCCCGGTAACCTTTGACAAGGCCTCAACCGTGTCGAATCCCAGGCTTGGCTTTGCATCCGTTACAAAGACAAAGGCTAGCAGCGGTTTACCAAGCGCATCTGCATTCAGCCTGACCTCGTACCCCTTGATCACGCGGTTTGTCTCAAGACGTCTGATGCGTTCGGAAACCGCTGATGCCGCAAGTCCTACGCGGCGTGCAATTTCCGCCTTCGATATCCCGGCATCACCAAGCAGGTACGACAGTATTTCCTTATCTTTGCTGTCGATCATTCGGTATATCTATGTTATTCACGACGTAATGTCCATATTAAGGCAGAAACGCCGCTGTAGATTCGATCGCACCAGTATGCAATCTGACACCCTCAATCTTACTGTCCATGGACATTCCGTCGCGCTGTCTGTTCTGCGAAGGACCGGCACCAGGCCCGCATTGATCTGTCTGCACGGCTTTGGATCCACCAAGGAAGATTACGCCGATCTCACGATGCGCGCTGATTTTGTAGATCGCGACTTGATCTTCTGGGATGCCCCCGGATGCGGGACCTCGACAGTCAGCCATCCAGACGCGCCGACAATCCCTTTCCTGGTCTCGGTCGTCGAGGCTGCAAGCACCGCGCTGGGGCTCGACAGGTTTCACCTTTCGGGTCACTCCATGGGCGGGCTAACCGGGCTTCTGTATGCGCAGGCTCATCCAGATCGCGTCCTGAGTTTCATCGACATCGAGGGCAATCTTGCACCAGAGGATTGCTTTCTGTCGCGCCAGATCGTTGAACACCCGGCGCCAACGCCCGAAGCGTTTCTGGCGGCGTTCATGGATCGTGTGAAAGGGCGCGCCGAGTACGGATCGGCACTCTATGCCAAGGCGCTACCACTCAAGGTCAAACCAGCGACGTTCCAGCCTGTATTCGCCTCGATGGTCGATCTATCAGACAACACGGATCTGTTGGCGATTATGGCGGGGCTTTCTTGCCCTCGGGTCTTCATTTACGGCGCACAAAACCGCCACCTCACATATCTCGACGGACTGCCAGGCATCGGGGTTCAGGTCGTCGAAGTTCCGGACTCGGGACATTTCCCGATGTATTCAAACCCGCCCGCACTGTGGTCGGCCATGGGCAAGTTTCTTCAACAGGCGGATGGATGACACAGACCTGCCACGCGCAGTATTCAACCTGCGGTCAGTGTATTGCCGACAGGCGCGTGCAGGCGCTGCCGTACACCCTGCCCTGCCCGGCGAGGTGTTGGTTGTCGACGGGGGCGCACCGAACCGCCACGAGCCATTCGGCGACCCGCCTACGGATAGCTGCACTTTCATGTGAGTTCCCGTGGATTTCACCCAGGAGCCTCCTTCCAGACCGAAACAGACGAAGGCGACGTTCCCGCAACCCATTTGGCTGGTATCCTCGAATGCGTCGCCAGGGGTGTAAGACGCAAATAGGGGGGTTTGCGCGCGGATTTAAGCCGGGGAAAACACTTGTGACGCCTTTGGCCCGGATGACCCAATAGACTCAGGAGTTCCCATGACAAGACCCGACATGTTCTTCAATTTCTCTGACCTGAGCCAAGGTATCGCCCGCACTCTCGCCGAAGGGATCCAAACCCGTGTGTTTCCGGGCGACAAGGCGATGCTTTCCGTTGTCAGCTTTACACCCAACAGCGAGGGCTCGATCCATTCGCACCCCGAAGAACAGTGGGGGGTCCTGCTGGCTGGCAGCGGGATACGGATCCAAGATGGCGTCGACGTACCCGTCAGTCTGGGCGATTTCTGGCGCACGCCGGGCGGTGTTAAACACGGGTTTCGTGCAGGCCCGGATGGGGCAAAAGTGCTCGATATTTTTGCGCCACCACGTGATGCCTACAGAAAGACAGGCTCGGGTTTCGGCGCTTAATGCCCTGTGGCCAAGACCGCGACGGAGCTTTCCGAGCGTAAGACACAAGAGGCGGGGCTCTCAACATCTGGGGACTCGAACTGGCCCGTGCCTTGATAGTCTTCGCATTATGCTCGCACTTCGGCGACCATCCAGAGCCATCGTCTCTTCTGCAAATCTTGACCGGCGAGATAGGGCCGCGCTCAGGATCAGTTTATCCGAAGCCTAGCCTGCCGAAAACAGCGCGTCCCTGAGGCGGAGTGCTGCATCAACCAGGATACTTTTGCGGGCAATTGCATCCTCGATGGAAATCCGCTGTGTCGGCCCATGGAATGCCAGCGCAGCAGCAAAGCGGCCTTTGTCGTCCCTGATCGGCACAGCGATCGCGACCATTCCCTCCAGAAACTCTTGATCATCCAGAGAGTATCCCCGCTTCGCTATACGCGAGAGATCTTCCAGCAGGTCTGACGGGTCGGTGAGCGTTGCCGGTGTCAGCTTGTCCATCTTCAGAGACTCAACCAGCTTGCGCCGCGCGGCAGGTGCCAGGCTTGCCAGGAAACACTTGCCACTGGCCGTGCAGTGAAACGGAACATGGCTGCCGATCGGCAGCTGTATTCTGAACGGCCACTCGGTTTCGACCCGGTCGAGATAGCTCATGCCTTCATCTTCCGGCACCACGAAGTTGACGGTCTCTCGCACCTCGCGGGCGACATCCAACAGGATCTGCCGACGCGCTATGTGTAACCTCGAATTGAACAGCAGTCCCGCGCCCAGATCCCGCAAGCGGCGCGCGGGCAGATAGCGGCGCGATTGCCCCTGCCTGGTCAGAAATCCTTCGCGTTCCAGCGTGACACAGAGCCGATGTACCGTCTGCTTTGGCAGCCCGATCTGCTGTCCGATCTCGGTCGCCGTCATCGACTGATCGTTTTCCCCCAGGGTTTCCAGGATCAGCAGCGTTCTGAGATTGGTCGGGATACGGCTTTGATCATCCATGAGTCAGTTGGCAGATGGAAAGTGTTTGAGTTCGGCGAGAATCACGTTAGCGTACAGCTTAACTAAAAATCGAGACAAAAAGTCTCATTTTTTGCTCTAGGGAGGGGCATGGAGTTCGACTTCGTCATCGTCGGCGCGGGATCGGCGGGGTGTGCGCTCGCCAATCGGCTGTCTGCGGATGGTCGATATACTGTGGGCTTGCTCGAAGCGGGCCCTCCGGACAGGAACCCCTGGATCCACGTCCCCGTGGGGTATTTCAGGACGATGGGGAACCCGAACAGCGACTGGCGCTATCAGACCGAGGCTGACGACGGGATTGCCGGACGGTCCATTCCCTGGCCGCGCGGGCGCGTGCTTGGCGGATCAAGTTCGATCAACGGTCTGCTCTATGTTCGCGGGCAGCCACAGGACTATGACGGCTGGGCGCAGATGGGGTGCACCGGGTGGTCATGGGATGGCGTATTGCCCTATTTCAAGCGGTCGGAAACATGGAAAGGTCCGAACGGGTCCAAGTTGCGTGGGACGGATGGACCCTTGTCGGTGCAAACCTCGCGGTTAACGCGCGAGGTGGTCGACCGCTGGGTCGAAGCGGCCGTCGCGGCGGGCTACAAGCGCACAGAGGACTACAACGACTATGATCAAGAGGGGGTTGGATACTTCCAGTTGACCATGACCGGTGGGCGGCGCTGCAGTTCGGCGGTTGCCTATCTCAAACCGGCACGCGGTCGGCAGAACCTGGAAATCCTGACCAACGCGCACACCGAGAAAGTTCTGTTCGAGGGGAAACGCGCGGTGGGCGTGCGGGCGCGGATAGGCGGCACCAAGACCGACATCCGTGCCCGCTCCGAGGTCGTGCTCTCCGCCGGAGCCATCGGATCACCGCAGATACTGATGTTGTCGGGCGTTGGCGATGCCGCTGACATTCAACCTCATGGCATAGAGATGCTGGCGGAGGTGCACGGGGTTGGGAAAAACCTGCAGGACCACCTTCAGGCACGACCTGTCTTCAAGACCGATCTGAGTACGATCAATGTCGAGACTGACAATATACTGAAACAGGCGGTCATCGCGGCGCAATATGCGCTGACGCAAAGTGGCCCGATGACGATGGCCGCAAGTCTTGGCACCGGCTTTCTCAAGACCGATCCGCATCTTGAAACGCCGGACATCCAATTTCACATCCAGCCCTTCAGCGCCGACAATCCAGCGGATGGGCCAAACAAATTCTCGGCCTTTACCGCGTCGGTCCTGCAACTGCGACCGGAAAGTACAGGGCACCTTACCTTGCGGTCGGCAGACATGGACGACCACCCGGCCATCCATCCGAACTATCTGTCAACCGACACGGATTGCCGGACGATCGTCAAGGGGATCCAGGTTGCCCGTCGGATCGCCCAACACGAACCCCTGAAGTCGCACATCTCGGAGGAACATGCGCCAGGTGATGACGTGGCGTTCGACGACGAGGCGGCGACGTTGGACTGGGCGCGCAAGACTGCGGCGACGATCTACCACCCCACCGGGACGTGCAAGATGGGCCCCAAGGGCGACCGGACGGCCGTTGTGGACCCGCGCCTGCGTGTGAATGGCATCCAGGGTTTGCGGGTCGCGGATGCGTCGATCATGCCAAAGATCGTCAGCGGCAACACCAACGCCCCGGCGATCATGATCGGCGAGAAGGCCAGCGACCTGATATTGGAGGATGCACGGGGATGACATTGGCAAGGGCATACCAAGAGCACGGGGGCAACGCCGACCACCGAGACCGGAGGACCTGAACCGAAATTCGCCGGGACAGCGCCTTCGCCCCCCGGTGGAAGCAAACGACAATCAGAGG
>CAYWND010000023.1:0-13766 GCA_964459085.1 uncultured Oceanibium sp.
AGGCTCAGCTGGCCTGGCGATGGCCAAACCAACCGAAGCCAGCCTCTTCACTGCTGATCCATTCGGTGGCAACGTCGATTCGCTCATCGTGATGGGCGAGGAAAGCGCGCTGTTGGTCGACGCCCAGATGAACCGCGCCAATGCAGAACGTCTTGCAGATGTGATCGCGGCCACGGGGCGCACGCTGGAGACGATTTTCATCACCCACATGCACCCCGACCATGTCCTTGGCCTGGCGGTTCTGATGGACCGATTTCCGGATGCCCGACCGGTGGCACACGCGGCGGTGCAACCGGGCATCGCGCAGTCGGCCCAAGGGATGCTGACCTATATGTCCAAAGACGATCCAAGGGCCTGGGCCGATCGTGTGATCATACCCGACGCGCTGAATGCCGATCATCTGATGCTGGAGGGCGAGCGGATCGAGATACTTCGGCCGATGCACGGCGATACTGCCCTGATTACGCCGTTGCATATCCCGGCACTCGACACGCTGATCGCGTCAGATCTTGCCTATACGGACAGCCATGTCTGGGTTGCAGAAAATTCGACGCCCGAGGATATCGCGAAATGGCGCGATAGCATCGCGCAGCTTCAGTCCATCGGCGCAGGCACTGTTATCCCTGGGCACAGGAAAGATACATCCATGAATGATGCGTCCGTTTTTGCGCATACACTGGCCTACCTGGACCAATGGGAAAACGCGTTGGCAACAACCGCATCCGCGGATCAGTTGCGTGCTGCGATGTCCGAGGGAAATGACGGCCTGGCGCTGGGGTTCGCGTTGGATCGGGCGATCGCGGCCGTATACCCACCAAGTTGAGGCCGGGTGCTCCCCGCCACCAGTGTGGCGGGGAGCAAGCCAGGTATCGATCAGGGCAGAGCGATTTCGTCGAAGCCGCCGCCAAAGCCGCCGCCTCCTCCGCCACCGCCGCCGCCACCGCCGCCGCCACCACCTTCGGCAACGCTGCGCGCTTCGTAGTCACTGTTGTCTGCGGGACCGAATCCCTGAGTTTGCGGAACCTGAGCGCATGCAGAGATTGCGAGTGCAGCGATCAGCAAAAGCAGTGTTGTCCGGGTCATGTCTTGTCCTTTCCATTAGCTGAGACACTGATGCGTCGGGCCAGCCAATGGGAAGGTTCAAAGAAAACCGCCCCCCGTCCGAGCGACGGGAGGCGGCAAGTGACCTGCCAAAGTGCATTTTCGTAGGGTTACTCGACCCAGCTAACGCCAGTCAGGTCATTGGCCTGCGTTGGCGAGTTTTGCCACAATCCTTCGACTTTTGCGGCCGCCACCCCTGTCTTAGCAAGCTGGAACAGATACCCGTTTACGTAGTTCGCGGAAATCCTTTCCTGCATCGCTTGCAGAACCGCAGTCCGTTCGACCGGGTCAGTGATCGACTCCAAACCGGTGTTCATCGCGCGGATCACCGGGTCATCATACTGGAAGTAATAGTCCGGGCGGGCATAGATGCCGATGTCCATCGGCTCGGTATGGCTGACGATGGTCAGACCATAATCCTTGCCACGGAACACCTGTTCCAGCCATTGGGCCCATTCCAGGTTGCTGATCTCGGTCTCGATGCCGACTGCGCGCAATTGCGCCGCGATGATCTCGCCGCCACGGCGCGCATAAGAGGGTGGGGGCAGTTTCAGTGTGGTCGTGAACCCGTCTGCATACCCGGCCTCGGCCAGGAGCGACCGGGAGAGATCGGGGTCGTAGGCCGAATTCGCGGTCAGATCGGTATAGGCCGGATTGTGGGGCGCGAAGTGAGTCCCGATCGGGGTTCCAAATCCGAACATGGCACCGTCGATAATCGCCTGCCGGTCGATGGCGTGCGCAATGGCTTTGCGCACGCGCACATCAGCAAGGGGGCCTTCCTTGTTGTTGGTCGACAGAATGGTCTCGCCTTCGGTCGACCCGACAATCACCTTGAAGCGGGGATCGGCCTCGAATTGGGCAAGATTCTCGGGCGCTGGGAACACCGGGAAGGCATCCACATCGCCCGCCATCATCGCGGCAAACGCGGCGGTGGGGTCCGAGATGAACTTGAAGGTCGCGCTGTCCAGTGCCACCGCATCGCCCCAATAGTCGGGGTTCTTCACCAACTCGATCCGATCGCCTTGCACCCAGTTCGAGAACTTGAACGGACCGGTCCCAACCGGCGCCTGTTGCAGTGTTTCAACGTCGCTTTCATCAACGATGATCGCGTCGCCCCAGGCCAGGTTGAACAACAGCGCACCATTGGGTTTCGACAGCGTGATCTCGACCGTTGAGCTGTCGATCACATTGACGCTGTCGATGGCCGCGAACAGCGCTTTCTGCGCGTTGGTCGACTCTTCTCCGCGCGCGCGGTCCAGGCTGAACTTCACGTCATCAGCCGTGAAATCCGCGCCGTCATGATACTTCACGCCTCCGCGCAGGGTGAAGGTATAGCTCAGCCCGTCATCTGCGATGGTCCAGCTTTCTGCCAGTGCCGGCAGGATCGAGCCGTCAGCGGCAAAGCGGGTCAGCCCCTCGTAGATATTGGCGTACACCACCTCGTCTATGGCCGCGGCTGCCGCCGATGTCGGATCGAGATGCGGTGGTTCGAGTTGCATTCCGATGGTGATGTCGGACCGCTGAGCCTGGGCCATGCCCGCAATAAGCGCGAGTGCCGAGCCTAGAAGGATATGTCTCATCATGTCTCCCCGTCTGTTGTTGGTATCAGCATCGGCCAGATCGCCTATCCAATCAAGCGCGCCGGTTGTCTGTGCGGACAGGCTAGGCCTCAGCCGTCGAGCTTCAGCAGATCAACCATCGCCAATGCCATGACCGTCGCACTTTCCACCATAGCGTCGATCTCGACGTATTCGTCGGGTTGGTGCGCAAGATCCAGAATACCCGGACCGTAAGCGATACAATTCTTCAGCCGCCCGATCCGGTCGATGTGTTTTTGATCATATGTGCCGGGCGACACCACATAGTCGGGATCACGCCCCATGACCGCCCTCACGGCGTCCGCCACAGCCGAGACAACCGGTGCGTCGCGGTCTGTCATCGTCGGCTGCACCTCGTGCATATCGCGGATCTCGTAGCGAAAGTCGGGGCGGTCGGCGCGAACCCGCTCCATCAGATGTCCAAACTCGGCCTTCACATCCTCCAGCTTTTCTTCGATCAGGAACCGCCGGTCGATGACCATTCGGCAGCTGTCCGGCACGACCGGTGCCGGAAACCCGGTAAAGTCCGGCGGCAACTCGTCCTGACCGCCGTGGATCGAGTTGATGTTCAAGGTGGATTGTCGCGCGCCTTCAGGGACCACTGGCATGGCGGTGGTGCGACTTGCCAGTTCCGGAAACAGGGCAGTCTCCATCTCGGCGATCACTGCCCCCATGTGGCGTACCGCGCAGTCGCCCAGAAACGGCATCGAGCCGTGGCCGATCCGTCCCTTGGTTTCGACTTCGGCCCACCAGACACCCCTGTGGCCCAGGCAGATCCGGTCCTTGTTCAATGGCTCGGGGATGATGACGTGTTGCACGCGGTCGGGGTTGAACCAGCCTTTTTCGGCCAGATGGGCAACCCCGCCATATCCGCCGGTTTCCTCGTCTGCTGTGGCCGAGATCTCGATTGCCCCGTTCCAGTTCGGAACCACCGTCAGGAATGCCTCGGCGGCCACAATCGATGCGGCCAGGCCGCCTTTCATGTCGCAGGCGCCGCGCCCCCAAACCTTGCCGTCGTCGATTTCCCCGCCAAAGGGGTCGCGAGTCCAGCCCTGGCCGACCTCGACCACATCGATATGGCTGTTGAAATGGACGCATTCGCCGGGCCCACCCCCCTGGCGGCGGGCCACCAGGTTCCAGCGCGGATAGGTGTCGCTGTCACCTCGGGCCCCTTCGGCCCGGATGAGGTGACATTCGAACCCGGAAGGTCGCAGGCGGTCGGCCACGAAATCGCAAATCTCGCGATAGTTCTCGCCCGGAGGGTTCAGGGTGGGGATGCGGATCAGGTCCGACGTCAGGCGCGCTACATCATCGGCGCGCTGCGCGATCTCTGACCTAAGTCTGTCCCGGATATCCATTTCGCGATCATTCCCGCCCAGCCCGTTGCAAGTCAAACATTCCCTTCCCGAACCGGGGGCGCTAAGACGGGCGCATGTCGCTGAAAGATATTCAGACCCGCATCGCCACGGCCGAGGCCGAGGCCGGTCGCACCGCCGGTTCGACGACCCTGATCGCCGTGTCCAAGGTGCAGCCCTTCGACCGTGTCGCGGCGGTTTTGGGCCAGGGGCATCGGGTATTTGGCGAAAACCGCGTACAAGAGGCGCAGGGCCGCTGGCCGGAGTTTCTGGACAGGTACCAGGGCATCGAATTGCACCTGATCGGGCCGCTGCAGACCAACAAGGTCAAACCGGCGATGGACCTGTTTCACGCGATCCATTCGGTCGATCGGGAAAAACTGGCGCGCAAGATCGCGACCGAGGCGCAGGCGCGGGGGGCGTGTCCCGAAATCTTCGTCCAGGTCAACACCGGGGAAGAGGCGCAGAAGGCCGGGGTCTTGCCGGCGGACGTGGACGGCTTGATCGCCACGTGCCGCGAATTAGACCTGCCGGTGCAGGGCCTGATGTGCATCCCGCCGATTGACGAAGAACCCAGCCTGCATTTCGCCCTGATGGCCAAACTGGCCACCCGCAACGGATTGAGCGGCCTTTCGATGGGCATGAGCGCGGATTTCGAAACCGCCATCGCGCTGGGCGCGACACATGTTCGGGTTGGCTCGGCAATCTTTGGGGCGCGCGTAGCGGCCCCTTAAAGCAGTCTGCCAGGCTCTATCGGATTACCAGTTTGTCCCACGGGCGCAGCCGGGAGGCAATCCACAAAAGATCCCTCCGCGCAAAGCCGACACACCCTGCTGTGGGGTATCCGGGCCTGCGCCAGGTGTGGACGAAAATGGCGGATCCCCGGCCGGGCACGGCCTGAGGCCAGTTCCAGTCGGTCAGCAGAACGATATCATAAAGTGGATCGGGTCTGTATAGCCGTTCGGCGGAATAGGCGTACGGATGGGCGCCCATCAGAAACTGATTATAGTCGGGGTCCTTCGGGTCGTCCGACCACATGTCGAACGGCCCAATCGGCATTGCCCAATCGGGCAGTGCTTCGGCTGACACCCTGTCTGGACGGTAGAGCAGTCCGACGAAGCGATGGATGCCTTCAGGCGTCGCGCCGTCGCCTTCGGATTTGCGCTTGGTTACGCCACCTCTTCCCACGACACAGGGGAATTGGCGACCGCGGAACCTTGCGCCTGCGCGCCCGACCACGAGATCGCTCACAGAATGTGCCCGGATTTTCGTGCCTTGGTGTCCAGGTATCCAGCATTCTCGGGCGTCCGGCCGACCTGCAGCGATACGCGTTCGGCCACGGTGACGCCGTTCGCCTGCATCATCGCGACCTTAGCCGGGTTGTTGGTCATCAACCGAACCTTGTCGAATCCCATGCGTTTCAGGATCTCGGCACCGATCCTGAAATCGCGCTCGTCATCTTCGAACCCCAATCGGTGGTTCGCCTCGACCGTATCGAATCCCGCGTCCTGTAGCGCGTAGGCGCGCATCTTGTTGGCAAGGCCAATGCCGCGGCCCTCTTGATTGAGGTACAGGAGTACTCCGCTGCCCTGGTCGCCTATGGACTGAAGGGCAGCGCGCAGTTGCGGCCCGCAATCGCATTTCAAAGATCCAAGCACGTCGCCGGTGAAGCAGGCCGAGTGTAGTCGCGCAAGGACCGGTCCGGGCCGCTCGGGCGATCCTATCTCGACCACGTAGTGTTCCTCGCCGCCGTCATCGGGCCGAAAGACGTGCACACGGCCGTGACCCGAAAACGTCGTGGGAACGCGGGCGGCCGAAACTTCGGTCAGGACGGAAGGGCGGTCCCTTACCATCTCGGCCTCAAGGCATGTCAGGTCGCTTTCCAACGCCAGGGCCGCGGCTTGTTCAGTTTGCACGATCATCGCCGCCGGAAGCAGATGCGCCGATTTGCACAATGCAATGGCGGCGCGCGCGGTGTCGGCTGATCCGTCCCGCTCGCTGGCGTAGGGGCCTTTCATGGGGAAGGTCATGTCCTGGGCCGGGTCCGCGGTCGCGCGTACCCAACGGCAATCGGCATCTGCCGGGACCCGCAATCGTGCAATGTCGCCGTCATATGCACGGGCCTTCAGGGTCTCTGCCCGGCGCGCGGTTATTGCAAGTACCGGCAGTCCCAACTGACGGAACGTCGCAAAGCGGTCGGGTGTCACCATCTCGGCCGCCTGTACCAGAATCGAACCACCTGAACCCTGGATCGCCATAACCGCGCCCATGCGCAAGTCTGCCCTGGCCCGCGCAAGTCGTTCGGTTTCTGTAAGAAGAAGGCTCAATCGTTGACCTTTCCGTGATCGGTTGTCGCGACCTCGTGATCTGTTGAAACCAGTCTCGCCTGAAACTGAAACAAACCGCAATGCGAACACACTAGCGCGTGAGTTGGGGCGAGAGCCAGTTGTCCTGCGCCTTCCTTTTGCGCAAGTAGTTGGGCGAGCGATGAAAGGACGCACCCGATGAGCAATGTCAAGAAAATCCTGATGGTCGATGATGACGAGGACCTGCGCGAGGCACTTGCCGACCAACTCGTCCTGACCGAGGAATTCGACGTGTTCGAAGCCGGCGACGGGGCGCATGCACTCGAAAAGGTCAAGGAAGGTCACTATGACCTCGTGATTCTGGATGTCGGCCTGCCGGACATGGATGGGCGCGAACTGTGCCGCCTTATGCGCAAGCAGGGGGTCAAGTGCCCGATCCTGATGCTTACGGGTCATAACACCGATGCGGATACGATCCTGGGTCTGGACGCGGGGGCCAATGACTATGTAGCCAAGCCGTTCAAGTTCCCCGTCCTCTTGGCTCGCATCCGGGCGCAGTTGCGCCAGCATGAACAGTCCGAGGATGCGGTGTTCAATATAGGTCCCTACACGTTCAAGCCCGCCACCAAGATGCTGATCGACGAAGCCGAAAAGAAGATCCGGCTGACCGAGAAGGAAACAAATATCCTGAAGTTCCTGTATCGGGCCGAGTCGGGCGTGGTGCCGCGGGACACGCTGCTGCACGAGGTCTGGGGCTATAATGCGGGTGTGACGACCCACACCCTGGAGACCCACATCTATCGTCTGCGCCAGAAGATCGAGCCCGATCCGTCGAATGCGCGCATTCTGGTCACGGAATCGGGCGGCTATCGCCTGTCCCTCTGACGCCAAGTTCCCCTTTGCATCGGGGTTATGATGCAAACCTCCCTGTTGGACCTGGCCCGGGCAAGCGCCCGGGCCCTTTTTCTGGGCTGGTCACAAATCCGCCATCGTCGCTTGGGATATATGACAAAAGCGGAATGCAGGCATGACCACGTCAACACTCATTGTTCGGTACGCGATGTTTGCCGTCGTAGCGACGGCGGCCAACCTGTTGGCTCAGCGTATGGTGCTGGCCATGCAGGACGGGGCCGCGGCCTTTGTCGCGGCTTTGGCGACTGGTACGTTGGTTGGTCTGGTCATCAAGTACGCTCTGGACAAGCGATGGATCTTCAACGACCGGAGGGGCGGGATCGGAACCCATTCCAAGTTGTTTTCCGGCTATGCACTGATGGGTGTTGCGACCACACTGCTGTTCTGGGCGACCGAGACGGTGTTCTACCTGATCTGGGGCACCGATCTTGCCCGCGAAATCGGTGCGGTCATCGGGTTGAGTGCCGGATATCTGATCAAATACCAGTTGGATGCGCGATTTGTGTTTCGCGCCAAGGCGACACCGTAGGGATTTATGCTAGGTCGCCAACAGTTGGCGGCTGCGCGCGTCAGGAATAGCCTTCCTGCCATTCGCCGCGTCGATCCCAGACTTCACGCCAAATGCGGGCTTGTTCGGCCAGGCTGTCACGCCTCAGAACACCTGCCCCGACGGCGAAAGCGATCCGACGCGAGAGCGGCCACAACCGAAACAGTGACAGCCCAAGGGCGCGGGATCGGGACGGGAAGTGTCTGGAAATCAGTTCCATTTTGGCCCTCAGCAGCCTGACCATCTTGTCCGCACGTACTGCCTGGCTTGCGCCGCCATAGTGGATGATCGTGGCCTCGGGGGTGACGCGGGGACGGGCGCCCATTGCCTTTGCGCGCAAGCACAAATCAACCTCTTCACCATACATGGTGAAAGCGCGATCGAACCCGCCCAGCCGATCCCAAAGTTCCCGGCGTATCAGCAGAAGGCAGCCGGTGACGATGTCCACTTCACGCTCTGATCCCCGATCCCACGATCCATAGTATTCGGGGTTGAAGAAGCCGGACGACCGGAAGATCCCATTCAGACCGACGATCCGGGTAAATACCGACCAAAGGGTCATCTGAGCAAAGCACGACGTCGGGTTTAGGCTGCCATCCCCGTAGAGCGTCCGGCCACCCCAGATACCGGCATCCGGTGTTCGTTGCGCAAACGCGAAAAGACTGTCGAGCGCACCATCAAGGACAACGACATCCGGGTTCAACAAAAGGACCCACGGTGCGCTGACATGCGGCATCGCGATCTCGTGCGCAGGCCCGAAGCCATGGTTTTCAGCCTCTTCGATCAGTTTGACTTGCGGATAGGCCCGGCGGATGGCGTCCGCGGACCCATCCGTTGACGCGTTGTCAATGACGATCAACTCGAACGAAGTGGCAGTTTGCTCGAAAACCGATGCCAGACACGCCAGTGTCATTTCTCGCGTGTTGTAGCTGACCACAATAATGGCGAGGTCTGGCCCTGCAATCATAACAGAAGGCGGCGTAGTTTCGTCTTTCGGCTCAGCGTCCATGGGGCGGCATATGCCAGTTGCTCGGAACAATCTCAATCCAAACGGACATGCGGGCATTGTTTTTCCTGCGCCGGCGGTTCATGCAGGTATGGCGGAAGCTCGCTATATGGATGGCATAGTCCAGGATGATCAAAACCCTGAACCGGTTCAAAGGTCTGCGCAAAGTGCTTGTCAACATCAAGCGCACATACCTGCGGCAAGTCTGGGGTATGGACATCCATCCAACCGTCGAATTGTCACTGTCGGCAAAGTTCGACCTCACCTATCCGAAGGGTGTTCATGTTGGCGCCAATACTTACATCGCCTTTGAAACCCGTATCCTGACCCACGACATGACCCGGCGATTGAAGCTCCCGGTGCGGATCGGTCGAAACTGCTTTATCGGTGGACGGTCGCTTATCATGCCTGGCGTCGAGATTGGTGACAGTTGTATCGTTGGCGCGGGATCGATCGTCACTAAGTCAGTGCCTGACAATTGTATCGTCGCGGGCAATCCGGCCAGAGTTCTCAAACGTGACGTGCACCTGCTGAGCTATGGTAGGATCGACCCGAGCGCACCAGTCGGCGTTGATCCCGCGTGACTTTGCGAACGCTGATCATTGTCTTGCTAAGCCTGTTGGTATTTGCGGGGGGTGGATTCTTCGTATGGATGTCCGCTGGAGGGGGTCCGTACACGCCAACGGGCCATCGGATGTCTGGATCGGCGCCCTTAGATGCCAAAGCGACGCGATTGTTGGTCCTGGGCACCAGTCTGACCGCCAAGTATGACTGGCCGGATCAGGTGGCTGCGTCCTTGTCGAGATGCATCGGTTCGCAGATCGAGGTCGACAAGATCGCTGCGGTGGGTATGAACTCGGATTGGGGCGTGGCACAGCTACAGCGTGTCGAACAGTTGCAGCCGGATGTTATTCTTATCGAATTCACTATAAACGACTCGGACATTACTGATGGCGTTAGGCTGGCAGCGTCGCGGCTAAACCACCAGCGACTGGTTGATCATTTGCGCGATCGGTTTCCGAATTCACGCATTGCACTGGTTACGATGTCACCAGCCCAAGGGTTGCGGGCTGCAGTGCGCCCGTTCCGTGCTCGATATGAAAACATGTACCGAGAACTGGCGCACGAGTTCGATCTCGATCTGATCGATCTTGCACCGTTGTGGAAGGCTGCTTTGGAGGTGGAAAGTGCGGACGAAATGCTGCCCGATGGTATCCATCCTTCCGAAGATGCCGTGAAAGCAGTTGCGATTGCGCCTTTGGTTGAAAGGACGGCTTCACTATATGGTCTGGATTGCGACCTATTCGCGCCAACGGGCGGTTAGATTTTCGGCCCGTCCACCGAAAGCTAGGCGCATCATTGTCGCGCCCCTGTATGTACGGATTCGGACAAGGGTCGCGAATGCGCGGGCTTTGGGCGCAAATCCCGTAATGCGATCGCTAGAGACGATCCTTGGGATCTCGCCAATTGGCGATAGCGTGATGGCCGCCGCGCGTGCGACCCAAGATACAAAGCCGGAGCGCGCGGCGAAATCATGACCAATGTGGCGGTCCCATTTACGCTTCAATTCTGAAAAGTCCGACCGTGCAGGAGTTCGGATTACTGCGGCCGGGAGATAGGCAAACGAGACCCCTTGGGCGGTGGCTCGCTGTCCCCACTCCCGGTCTTCGGCAACCTCAAGTCCCGAGAAAGGGCCAATTTTTGCAAAAGTGTTGCTATTTACTGCAAAATTGCAGGTCGCCGCAAAGCCATCGCGATCGACATAGAGTTTCTGCCGGTAGCCGTAGATTGCCTCGTAAGCTTCGAGCGCATTTGGTCGGGATGCATCCTGGAACAAAATTCTTACATCTCCGGCCACGGCGGGAGCATTTTCCGGCGACTGAAAATGGTCCCAGATCGCCGACAGCCATTGTGGGTCAGGGCGACAGTCACAATCCGTGAACGACAGCAGTCTTGCCCGGGCGATACGGGCGCCCGCGCTACGTGCCGGGCCCGGGCCGGGCGTGGTTTCCACGATAATACGCGTATTGGGCCGCTCTGCGGTCTCTGCAGGCAGCGGCAACCGAGATCCGTTGTCCGCAATGATAAGTTCGAACTGCCCGGTGAAATCCTGCGCGTCAAGCGCCTCGACAAGCCCGCGGAGCGCGTCGGGTTGATTCAAGTGGGGAACGATGACGCTGATGTCAGGCGGATTTTCCATGCCTCTCAGGTTTTTATTCCAATCGGCAACAACTCGTCAGGGTTCAGATCGAGTGTTCGGGCTGCATCCGGAAACTCATCGGCCGGATTGAACAGTGAAGCTTCGAACCCCGAAGACCGCATACGTTGCAGGAAGTCGTCGCGATCATAGATACGCACGTGGTCCCACTGTCCGAACCGGCGGTCCTGTTCAGCAGGGTCGCTAATGGTGGGATCTTCATCCGTTCCAGCACCATCGAGCGCATAGGGGGTTAGCAACAAAGCCTTTCCCTGGGGCTTAAGTATACGCACCAACTCTGCGAACGCGGCATAATCGTCGGGAATGTGTTCCAGGACATGGCTGCAAACGATAACGTCGAATGTATTGTCCTCGAAGGGCGCATTGGTCAGATCTGCGGTCTGAATTCCATCGATGTGGCGATAGCGCGAGGCGTCGATATCTGTGCCGACATAGTCCAGAAGTTCTTGCCTCTTGAGCCAAAGATAAAGGCCGAAATCGGGGGCAACATGCAGCAATTTCACAGGTGCACGTCCAATATCCGTGTGCTCCTGTAGGTAGAGCATGATCATTCTGGTCCGGTCGGCACCATGACAAACCGGACAGCGGGTATTTTCCCGCCTGCGCCCGCCCACAACCTGCCGCGTATCCAGGACGGCGGCACCTCCACCGTGCCCCCTGTACTCCCGAATGGAGTTGCCGCAAAGGACACAAGTATGGGCAGAACCTTTGAAAAGCATGCGGCGCAGGCCGAAGCGAACCGGTTGAGGTAGGTAGTTCGTTATCTGCCGGATATGGCCCATGGAAGTTCCCCCGTGTGTCGCAACCCCCGGCCTGTGACAAGGCGGGGGGTCGATCCCGTCACTTTGTATCAGCCCGGTTTATCATCTTCAAAATCGACAATCTTATGGCGGCCGTGCGCAGGCGCCAGGATGTTGGGTCTGCCTTGCGCGCGTGGTGATTGAATTCGAGCGCCCGGCCGAAATCTCCGACCTGCCGATAGGCGCCGGATACCGCATGAAAGTGCCTGGCCAGAGTACCAGGAAATCGAGAGAACAGGTCGCGATGCTTGAGCGCCAGGCGCGCGCGGGCATCTGCGCGTCTGCGGGACGAGCGGGTGATCGAGTTGCCAGAAAATCTTTGTATAACAAGAGGTTCATCTATATATGCAACTGCCCCCCGACCAGACACACGAAGCATGAGCTCCCAATCAACCAACGCGAGTTGTTCGGGGTCGAACCCGCTTTCAAGCTGCAGAATGTCCTTGCGGACTATCAGTGTCTGGGTCGAGATAAAACTGGTTTCGACGAGGCTGGGCAGAATGTCGCCCGCAAGGCCCCGAATGGCCGGGTTTGGTACAATTTCAGGTGGATCGCGGCCCTCGATTTCCATCGCGCAGTAGCCGGCCACATAGGATTGGTCCGATCCCTCCAGCACTTGCATCTGTTTGCGCAGCTTTCCTGGTTTCCATAGGTCGTCGCTGTCCTGGAAGGCAACCCAGGCACCTTTTGCCGCAGCGATACCGCGGTTCCGTGCTGCACTGACACCCGTGTTGCCGTCTTGTAAGAGGACGCTGACCCTTGGGTCCGAAACGGAATATGCGGCCGCTACGGTACCATCAGTCGATCCGTCATCGACCACGAGCAGTTCGAGGTCGCGATAATCCTGGTCCAGTACACTGGTCATCGCGGGCACGATTGTGTCCTCGCGATTGAACGCTGCAATTACAACGCTGACCTTCGGGGAACTCATCGAGGTTTCAACATCTGACATGCTGGTCGCCACCACTAGATCAGTTGTCGGGATACAACAAGTCCGACTGGTGCGGTGTTGCAAGCGCGGACCGAGCGGCGCGCGGCGACATCAGAACTGGTTAAAGCTTACCTGCCAGAGTCCCGGCAATTTTGAATTCTGCGGGCCACGGCGAAATTTGTCCGTGAGCTATCGCACTCTCCGCAAATTGAACCTACTCTCCCGGCAAGGCCGGGTCCTTGGAACAGGACAACACTATGCAGATTGGACTTCCGCTTTCGTTGGGTGCAGGTCAGGGACACGGTTCCGAGCCGCTGAACCTGAGCGCGCCGTCCCTTGGGAACGCGCCGATCAATCAACCGGTCAGCGTCGATCTGGGTACGTGGCAGGCAGATGTGACACTGGAAGCGGAATTGCTTCGTGATGGCCAAGTCGTTCAGTCGAACCTGGATGGCACGGACATCACTTTTACCGCGGCGGATGACAACCGGGCCATGATGCTTCGGGTAACCGGAACGACGATTGGCGGTGCAACATTTCAGGTAGCGTACTCGAACACTGTCACCGCAACCTATGCCGCGCCTGTCCTGGTACCGGCGAACGTTCCGCCCGGGCCCGAGATCTACGACGTCGATACGGGGCCACAGATCATGGACGTGTCGTCTGCCTTTTCGGGGGACGATCTGACATTTGTGACCACAGGCCTATCAGCAGCAACGATTGACCCGGCTACCGGTGTATTGTCCATCAACACCGGGAATCCGATTTCCAGTGGGGCTGTCGTCGTCAAGGCGCAGAACTCGGGCGGTGAAGCCGAGTTTTCGTTGGACATTGTTGTCGAAGACGGCGGAGCGTCGATCCTTACGCCAACCACGTTCGAAACATCCGTTACCGATCCGTTGACCGGCCACACATACAGCTTCGTCGCGGCCGACGGCACGACGCCGGAGGCGCGCGAGGTCGGACAATATCAGGATGGAAGCTGGTTTGTC
>CAYWND010000024.1:0-13703 GCA_964459085.1 uncultured Oceanibium sp.
ATGATTGGCTTCAGCCCCTCGCTGACAACAGCCTGCAAGACATGGCTGTCGATCGGCAGGCGCATCCCGGCCAGTGCGGCGACCCGGCTGGACGACCCTGCCGCGCACATCGCGACCTTGCGCGCGCGGATCGGTCCGCGGGTCGTCTCGACCCCCTTGCAGACGCCATTCTCGATCTGAAAGCCCGTGACCTCGCAGTTTTGCAGGATATCGACGCCCCGGCGATCCGCCCCTCGGGCATAGCCCCAGGCAACCGCGTCGTGGCGCACCGTGCCGCCCCGGCGGTGTAGTAACCCGCCCATGATGGGAAACCGCGCGTTGTCGAAATCCAGATAGGGGCACAGGTCGCGCAGGCTGTCCTGATCCAGCAGTTCCGCGCCCGACCCCGACAGATGCATCGCGTTGCCGCGCCGCGCATAGGCGTCGCGCTGTCCGTCGGAATGATAGAGGTTCACGATGCTGCGCTGGCTGACCATCGCGTTGTAGTTAAAATCCTGTTCCAGCCCTTCCCACAGCTTCAGTGACATCTCGTAGAACGGTTGGTTGCCTTCCAGCAGATAGTTCGCGCGGATGATGGTGGTGTTGCGCCCGATATTGCCGGACCCCAACCAGCCCTTTTCCACAACCGCCACATTGGTCAGTCCGAACCGGTTCGACAGGTAATAGGCGGTCGACAATCCATGCCCCCCACCGCCGATGATCACGATGTCGTATTCCGGTTTCGGTTCCGGCTCTCGCCAAACCGGCTTCCAGCCTTTGTTGCCCGTTAGACCCTGGCTCAGGATCTTGAGTGCCGAATACTTCATGGTCTCTGCTGGCCCTTGATTTCGAGTGGACCGTAGCCCTACAGATTTTTGTATGGATATACGGAAAACAGACATGAATGTACGAAAACTGGCAAGCGCGACAGATACGTTCCGCCCGTTTCGGTTGGGTGTCCTGCCGATACCCGGTTTCGCGCTGATGTCCTATGCTTGTACGGTCGAGCCGTTGCGTGCAGCGAACCTGTTGTCGGGCCGGAAGCTCTATGATGTGGTCCACCTTGGCGCAGCACCCCTGGTCGCCAGTTCAGGGTCGGTCAGGATCGCGGATGTCGGGACGGCAACAGGCCAGACGGACCTGGATTTGCTGCTTGTTGTCGCGGGTGGCGATCCATTTGCGTTCAACGATGAACAAACCTTTGCGTGGTTGCGGCAACTGGCCGGACAGGGGATCTCGGTGGGCGGGGTTTCCGGGGGCTCGGTGATCCTGGCGCGTGCGGGACTGTTGGGCGGGCGCCGCATGACCGTGCACTGGGAACATGCGGGCGAACTTGCCCGGCAGTATCCGGACATGCTGATTGAAAAGCGTCTCTATGTGATCGACCGGGATCGCGTCACCTGCGGCGGCGGCATCGCGCCGCTGGACTTGATGCACGCGCTGATCGCCGACCATCACGGATCGGATTTTGCGCGGCTGGTCAGCGACTGGTTCCTGCACACCGATATCCGGGCGGCGGCCGCGCCACAGCGCGCCGGGCCCGCTGGTTCAGAGGATGGGCACCCGCGCCACATCGCCGAGGCGATCTCGGCTATGGAGAGCCATATCGCCGACCCGCTCAGCCTGCCGCAGCTTGCCCTGGTAACCGGAATCACGGCCCGCCAGCTGAATCGCCTGTTTTCAGATGCCTTCGGGGAAAGCGTAATGTCGTACTATCGGATGCTGCGCCTGTCGGTGGGACGACGGCTGTTGTCCGGCTCGCCCATGTCCATGGCCGAGATTGCCGATGCGACCGGATTTTCCAACGCGGGCCATTTTTCGGACGCGTTCAAGGACCGTTTCGGCCTGCGACCCAGTCAGGCACGGCTGGGTGTTTCGGGTCGGACCGCCTTTAGCGGGGACTAGCAGATCCGGGGCAGTTGTTCGCCAACCAGCATGTCGACGATCCTTTGCCCACCAAACAGCGTTCGCATGACCACCCGACCGGGATGGGCACTGACCGCCTTGCCGATCGCCACCGCCTGGCGGCCGGCAGGGTCGGCCCGCATCGCGGCCAACGCGGCCTCGGCCTCGGCTTCGGGGACGAACATGACCAGCGTGCCCTCGTTGGCCAGATAAAGCGGGTCCAGGCCCAGGATTTCGCACATCCCCTTGACCTCTTGGCGCAGCGGCAGGTCCTCTTCTTCAATTTCGATGCCCAGCCCGGCGGCCTCGGCCATCTCGTTCAGCGCCGAGGCCAGGCCGCCACGGGTCGCGTCCCGGGCCGCGCGGGAGGACGGGGCGGCCGCGATCACCGCCTCGATCAGGTGATTTAGCGACTGGCAATCCGACTGGATATCGGTCGACAACGCCATGTCGCCACGTGCGGCCAGAATCGCCGCACCATGATCGCCCAGAACGCCATTGACGATGGCTACATCGCCCGGACGGATCAGGCCCGCCTCCATGTTGCGGCCGGGTGGGATTACACCAACACCCGAGGTCGTGACGAACACCTGATCGCCGGACCCGCGCCCCACGACCTTGGTGTCGCCGGTCACGATGCGCACGCCCGCATGATCGGCCGCCGCGCGCATCGACTGCGCGACCCTGCGCAACAGCGCGATGTCGGTGCCTTCCTCGATGATAAAGGCCGCCGACAGCCACAACGGCCGCGCACCGCCGACAGCCAAATCGTTGACCGTACCGCAGACCGCGATCTTGCCAATGTCTCCGCCGGGAAACTCGACCGGCGAGACGACAAAGCTGTCGGTGGTAAAGGCCAGGCGCGCCCCGGGTTCGGCCAGTGCCGGATTCACAAGCCGGGCCTGATCCTCCATCCCGTCGGGTTCGAAGGTGCCGGTGAACACGCTCTCAATAAGGTCCCGCATCGCCTTGCCACCGCCGCCATGGGCCAGTGTCACGGTGTCTGTGCGGGGTTTGACAGGGGTCTGCATGTTCATTCCGCAGCCTCCATCGCTCGGGCGCCACCATATTGATAGTAAGCCGCACAGGCCCCTTCAGAAGAGACCATCAGCGCACCAAGCGGCATCTCGGGCGTGCAGCCAAGCCCGTATTGGGGGCATTCATGGGGTTTCGCACGCCCGGTCATGACCAGGCCGCAGGCGCAGCCTTCGGGCTCTTCGACAAAGCGGCGTTCGGCGCCGTAGCCGATGCCGAACTTCTCTTCGGCGTCAAAGGCGGCGTATTTTTCGCGGATCTTCAGGCCACTGGCATCGATCTCGCCCAGCCCGCGCCATTCAAAGGTCGGACGCATGGTATAGACATCGTCAATGGCAGCCAGGCTGACGGGATTGCCGTGGTCGGGAACGACACGTGCGTACTGGTTTTCAATCTCGGCCCGCCCGTCGCGGATCTGCAGGAGCACCATCAGGACCGACTGCAACAGGTCCAGGGGTTCGAACCCGGCCACGACCAGCGGCTTGCCGAACTCTTCGGCGATGAAGTTGTAGGGTTCGGTGCCGATCACCATCGACACATGGCCCGGGCCGACAAAGCCATCCAGGATCATGTGCGGATCCTGCAACAACGCCCGAATGGGCGGCGTCACGGTGCTGTGGTTGCAGTACACGCTGAAATGCGTCAGCCCCGCGGCCGCCGCCTGCTGGATCGAAAGTGCTGTCGACGGCGTCGTGGTTTCGAACCCCAGTCCAAAGAAAACAACCTCGCGGTCCGGGTTGCGCCGTGCCAACTCAAGTGCGTCCAGCGGGGAATAGACCATACGAATGTCCGCGCCGTCCGCCTTGGCCTGCATCAGCGACTTGCGGGTGCCGGGGACGCGCATGGCGTCGCCGAATGTGGTGAAAATGACGTCCGGTTTCTCGGCCAGATCCACGCATTCGTCCACGCGACTCATCGGCAACACGCAAACGGGACAACCGGGGCCGTGGATGAACTCGATGCCCGGCGGTGTCAGCTTGTCCAGCCCATAGCGAAAGATCGCATGGGTGTGCCCGCCGCAGATCTCCATGATGTGCACGGGTTTATCGGCAGTCGCGCCGATCTGGTCCAAAACCGTCTCGATTTCCTTCAGCAGGACCTTGGCGGCCTTGGGATCGCGGAATTCCTGAACGTATCTCATGGCGCGCGCTCCTCGGCCAGCATGTCATTTGCGGCCTGCATGGCCTCGATGGTTTCCTGAGCCTCGCCAAGCTCGCGCAGGGCCTCGAGGGTCTTGGCGGCCTCGTCCTCGTCGATCAGGCTCATGGCGAACCCCACATGGACCAGCGCCCATGCGCCCACCAGGTCGGAAAGATCGCCATCCGCGATGCAGGCCACGTTAACCTCGCGCCGGACGCCGCCGATCTCGACCATCGCCATCATCCGTGCGGGCTGAGTGATCTCTACAATTTGTCCCGGTATTCCCAGACACATCTCAACGATCCTCCTTTGGGGCCGCCTTGGCCGTCTTGGCGGCAGGCGTAATTCCATAGCGTTCCAGTTTGGCGCGCAGCCCGACCCGGCTGAGGCCCAGCTCGGCCGCGGCGCGGCTTTTGTTCCACTTCAGACGGGTCAGCGTCTCGCGCAGAATACGCATCTCGATCAGCTCGACCCGGTCGCGCAGGGTGCCTTCCTGCATCAACGCGGTATCCGTATGCGTATCGGTCGCGGCCTCGGACGGGGCGGTCTGCAGAATATGCCTCGAGATCAACTCGGCCCCCAGGATGTCGGACTGGGCAACGACCAGCATCCGCACCATTTCGTTTTCCAACTCGCGCAGGTTTCCTGGCCAGTCGTAGGATTCCAGGAACTCCAGCGCGTCATCGGTCAGCCCGCGCACCTTCTTGCCATGGGTATTGGCCGCCTCGAACAGAAGGTGCGTCGCAAGGACCGCTATGTCACCGGGGCGACCGCGCAAAGGGGGGACCTGGATCTCGGCCACGGACAGTTGGAAGTACAGGTCCGAGCGGAACTTGCCATCGGCCACCAGTTGGCGCAGGTCCCGGTGCGCGCCCGAAATCAGGCGTATCCGAGTGTTGATCAGATCCTGCCCACCTATCGGCTGAAACGCGCCTTCGTCCAGCACGCGCAGCAGTTTCAACTGGAACGCCGGCGACAGCGTGTCGATGCCGTTCAGAAACAGCGTCCCGCGATCCGCCTTTTGCAACAGGCCCATGCGGTTTGCATTCACTCCAGGCAGAACGCCGCGCTTTGCGCCGAACAGTTCCAGTTCCAGATGCTCTTCGGGCAGGCCCGTGCAATTGAGTTCCAGAAACGGGCGATCCGACCTTAGCGAGGCATAGTGCATCGCGCGTGCCAGCGCTGCCTTGCCGGTCCCGGCCTCTCCCGTCAGCAGCACAGGGATGTCGAAACTGGCGTACTGCCGCGCCAACGCGACCACCGCATTCATGGGCGAGGTCGGCGCGCGCAGGACGCTTTCGAACCCCAGACCCTCTTTCAGCGCCGCCCGGGCCTGTTCCAGCTTGTTCTCGGCCGAAGTCGACAGAAACCGCATCTCCAGCGTCATACGCTCGTGATCGCGGGACAACTCGAACAGGCGCACCGCGTTTTTTGCCGCGATCATCAACTGATCGGGATGCCAGGGCTTGGTGATGAACTGATATATGCCCGCATCATTGATCGCGGCCACGATGTCGTTGGCATCCGTATAACCGGTGATAATAATCCGTACGGTTTCCGGCCAGCGGTCGCGCACCTCGGACAGGAACTCGACACCGGACTGGCCGGGCATGCGCTGATCGCAGAAAATCACCTGGATCCATTCATCTTCCAGGATGCGCCAGGCACTTTCGGCGCTGTCGGCCTCGAAGATCTCGAACTCGTCCTCGAGCGCCAGCCGCATCGAGGTCAGCGAATGCGCCTCGTCATCGACCAGTAGAATGGCGGGCTGACCGGTCATCGGACTACTCCGCCGCCTTCGAGGGAGGCTTTGCGTCTAGCCGCCGGTCCAGCCACGCCAGCCAGTCCGGCATCCCTTCGCCGGTCCTGGCCGAAATGCGCAGGATCTCGATTTCGGGATTCACGCGGCGCAGGTTTTGCTCGAACAACTCCAGATCGATGTCGCAATAGGGCGCCAGATCGACCTTGTTCAGAAGCGCTATCTTCGAGGCTGTGAACATGTCGGGGTATTTCAGTGGCTTGTCCTCGCCTTCTGTCACCGAGAGGATCGCGACCTTCGCGTCCTCACCCAGATCGAAGGCGGCGGGGCAAACCAGATTGCCGACGTTTTCAATGAACAGGTATCCACCCGTCTCCAGCCCCAGATGTTCCAGCGCGTGGCCGACCATATGGCCATCCAGATGGCACCCCTTGCCGGTGTTGACCTGGACCGCTGGCGCACCGGTTGCCCGGATGCGGTCAGCGTCGTTCGAGGTCTGCTGATCGCCCTCGATCACCGCGACGGGCCGCCCACGCAGCGCCTTGACCGTCTCGCACAGCAGCGTGGTTTTGCCCGATCCGGGCGAGGACACCAGATTCAGTGCCAGCACCCCCAGATCGGTAAAGATCCGGCGATTGGCTGCGGCATGGACATCGTTCTTGGCCAGAATGTCGGTTTCGACCTCGATCAGGCGCTCCTGGCTCATGCCAGGAACGTGGACACCAGCGGCACCCTTGCCAAAATCCAGGCTACCCGGTGCATGTCCGTGGTGATGATGGTGGGGCGCGTGGTCATGGCCGTGGTGATGGCCGTCCACCGTTTGATCCTTGCCGTCGCAGCCACATACTGTGCACATCAGATCACCTCCATGTCCTTGATTCTCATCTCGTCGCCGCCCTGTGGCAGCAGCTTGCCGCCGCCGCAGTTGGGGCAGGGCGCAAGCCTGTCGTCTATTTCGACCTCTTCTGCGCAATCGTAGCAAAACGCGCGGCCCGGCAGATCCAGCATTTCCAGCCGGGCGCCCTCGGCGGGTGAACCACGCATCACCACGTCAAAGGCAAACCCCAGCGCGTCCTTTTCGACACCTGCAAACCGGCCGATCTCGACACGCAGGGTGCTGACCTTGCTGAACCCATGGGCGGCGGCCTGATCTACGACCACTTGCCGGATCCCCTCGCAAAGCGACATTTCATGCATTGGCGACCTCTCCCATTCGTACCGGCACGCAGGGGTCGAGGATCCCGACCACCGCATGGGCCAAGTGTTTCTTGTCAAAGGGCAGGCTGGCAAGGCTTTGCTCCAGCACGCCGCCAGAAAGTCTTGCATGATCGGTCGGGGTTCGCCGCGAAAATCGGGTCACGCAGCCGTCCGTTACCTCGGCGCACACGAAATACTGACCCCGCGCGGCGGGAACCTCGGCGGTGCCATCAGGGTGCAGATGCCATTTCGGACGCCAGCCGTCCAAAAGCGCCTCGGCCTCGACGATCCGGGCGAGGACTCGCCACATCGGGCCACGCCCAAAGCTGTCTTCGATGACCCGCATCAGCGGGTGCGCCTGTTGTCGCATGGCCGGTGCGTTCTCGACTGGTGTGCCCGTCCAGGCCGTGGACAGAGTAATTGGATCCAGGGCGTCGACCGTTGCCTCGTCCGGCGCAAATGTCGTCTGCACCAGGCGCAGCAACGCGGGCGCGGCACCTTCGCCTGAGCGGATCCAATCGTTAAAGCCGCCAAGCGAGGCAGGGACCCCGCCGGTCGGCCCGAACAACGCTGGTTTCAGGTCCCTATCCAGGCGTGGCTGCACACCCGATCCGACATCCATCCAGCCAAGGCTGCGGGGCCACAGGACGCAGATCCGCATGACGTGCTCGCGCAATATCTCGGCCCGCAGGCGGTCATCTGCATCGTCGTCCAGCGCCAGCCCAAGTGCCAGGCGGGCCGCCATCCCCTGGGCCTCGGCGCAGAGGTTGAAAATCCGGGGCAAAAGGGCCGCGACGTCTTCGGGCGCGCGGTCGATCAACAGGGCGTCCACAGGCAGCGCGGTCTGATCCCGCATGACCGGGATCAAGCGGCTGCCGCTGGTGCCAAAGTCGATTGTCAGCGCGCCGTCCAGCATCTCAGCCCTCGGCGCCCTGTGCCATGCCGCCCGAGATGACTGTCCGCCGGGTTGGCGCATCGGTCAGGATCGGGGGCGCGGCTTCCGCTTGTGCGTCCTCTGTGGCGGCAATCTCGGCCTCGCGGGCCGCGCGGATGTCCGCTGCACGGTCGGTCTCATCGCGGTTTTCGCTATCGAACAGGGCCGTCATGACCGCCCTAGCGGTGGCTTCAGCCTGCATCTGGCTGGGGAACTCGTCCATGGGTGAGAACAGCGAACACGCCTTGTAGCCTCCGACCGTTTCACGCCGATTGTACAAAAATTCGTACGCACCGGATGGAAAATCGATCACGTCCTTGGCGCCGGTTTCCAGATCAGACCAGTCCTCGTCCGCGCCTGGCAGCAGGAAAAGATTCATGAACCAGGGCGAGACCAGGACGCCCAGATAGCCCCCGTTATGTTCCTGAAAACCAACGGCCGAGACATGCAGCGCCTTGTTCACGATCGGCACATCACGCATCTTTCCATTCCAGATCTCGCGAAAATCCGCCTCCAGACGCGCGACCTTTTCGGCCATGTCGGCCGCCACTGCTGCAGCGGGGGCGCCGGGATCCTCGAGCACCATGAACTGTTCCTTTGGCGCGTCGCAGTTTGGGCAGCACCAGTCGTAGGGCAGGTCCGCGAACGCGGTTCCCGGCGGCACCTGGCGATAGTCGTCGCCCTCGGCTGGGTCATAGGGCGTCCAACAGATCTTGCATTCCATGATCGCCCGGTCAGAGATCCGGTCCGCCGCGCCCAGATAGGATCCCTCGAAGCGGCTCATCGGATCGCCTCCAGCACTTCGCGGATGCGCGCGGCGCTGTCGGCCAGATCCTCGGGTGCCGCCATGGCGACCTCGGGCATCGTGGTGACCTCGAACGTGTCCAGGATCAGCGTGTCCATCGAGTTGAAGAACTGTACCCGCCAGACATGGGTCTGGCCCGTGGCCGTAACGCGGCAGTTGCCGTAGCCGCGGCTGAGGATCGTTACAGACCCGGTGCCCAGTGCCGTATCGAGGTAGGCCAGATCGCCTTCGGTATGGGGCAGCAGGCTGAGGTTGACCACATGGGGCAGGGCGCCTTCGACAAACCCGGCACTTTTGTCCATCAACTCGGCAATCAACGGGGGCGCGTTCACAACATCCGGCGTACGCGGGGCCAGCGGGCCCAGTGCCGGTTCGACCGGGGCAAAGGCACGGGTCAGTGCCGCCTTGGGAACCGGCGCGATCTCGACCACGTCCACACCGGCGCCCTTGATCTGCCAGACGCCAGCGAAAACGGATTCCTGAGCGGCCAGCGCCGGAACCCCGCGCATCTTGATCGACACCTCTCCTTCGCCCAGTGTCTCCGCGACCAGTTCGCGGTTGTGGGCATCCAGACCGGTCAGGTCCAGCGTCACACCATCCGCACCGCTTGCAACCCGTTCCGCATGGTCTGCAATATCGGCAAGAACAGCCAGGGCAGGGGCATGGGTCGCGGTATCAGCACTGTCTGGCAAATGCGCCGAATAGGTGCGCATGCCCGACGGCAGGGCCAGGTATTCCAGCTCGGCCCCGTCTTCGGGGGCAGGCTGCGATCCCGGACCAAAGCCCGAGGGCGGAATGTGAAAGTTCTGGACCATGGGTCGGCTCCGTCAGGCGGCTTCGGGTTGCAGGATGTGGGCGATGCGCGTCATGTAATCGTCCCAGTCACGTACCTTCGGGATCGCGCCCAAAAACGCACCGTCGCGGTAAAACAGCAGGCTGGGCGTCTGGAACGTCTTTGCCAGTTCGCGGATCTGCGCCTCGATAGCCGTCCCGGCGACCGCCGCATCAAAGGCGCGTTGGTGGTGCATCACCAACTCTGGCAGGATCACGGCGACGTCGTTGCTTTCCAGGTTGCGTGTAGGATCGCCGGGAACAAAGATCGCATGTGCGCCGGGTGAGGCGATATAGGCCTCGAAGTCCTCAAGGCTGTCCAGCAGGGGCCAGCCCAGATCGGTGGTCAGTCGGTCAATCAGCGGGGACATACGTGCTCCTGTTCAGATGATCGTCTTGCCCGAGGCATGGGCGGTTTGCAGATGCGGTGGCAGGCGGGGGCCGGTCTGTTCGAGGTCGGCAAAGGCATCGCCCAAATCACCGCCCGCCATAAGGGACCTCAGCCCGTCCAGTGCGGCGCGGATTTCGGCCGCGCGGCCTGCATCAATAACCTCACGAGCAGCGCCCAGGAACGTCAGCACCCAGGTGCCGTCCGCCACGGCCCCGACCAGGGATATATCGATCTGTTCCTCGTGGTCGCCATCCCGGCAAAGCGCGGCAATGCCTTGGCTGCGGATGACCTGCATCGGTATGCCCAGACACATCCGCCTAGTCCCCGACCGGAAAGAACCGGTCGTCGCCGGTTCGGCAGGCCTGGGCCTCGGATGGGCGCCCCCCTTCGTAGGCGGCGCGGGTCAGCGAGGGATCGGCAAGATCCTGGGTATCGGTCCGGCCGGGGGTCGCTTGGTGTCCCCAGTCGGCCAGTCGGGCAAGTGCGATCTCGATGGCCGGACCGATCTGAGCGGCGGTGGCCTCGCGCAGGCCCCCACCATAATCTTCCAACTCGACCGGCTGGACGCCGATCAGCAGCAGTTTTTCGGGGCAGATACCCATCAGCGACGCGGTCGCGATGACGTCCTGAAAGCCGGTCTGATGCAGGCTCATCTTCTTGGCGCCCATGAATGCCGGGACCTCGTCGCCTTCGACAACTTTCGTGGTCCCAGGGGGCAGGCCATAGTCGACGGCGTCGAAGACAACGAGGATTTCGGCCTCTTCAAGAAAGGGGAGAAGGTAGAGGCCTTGGGTTCCACCATCGAGGATCCGGACATCGTCCGTGAAGGCCCAGTTGGCTGCCAATTCCTCGACCGCGCGGATACCGAACCCTTCATCGGCCCACAGCAGGTTGCCGATCCCAAGGATAAGCGCGCGTTCGGTCATCGGTGTCCTCCGTCCCTAGATCCGCCGGTATCTGAGTGTCCGGCTGGTGATGGAATCGACAGTATGGCTTCCGAACGGTGGAATAAGGGAAAACCAGCATTTGCCAGAAAAATTTGTATACCTATGTATTCACTTGGAAATTTCCGATGTCGTACAGTACTAGGTTCAATTATGTGGAAACACATCATCCATAATATCAGATAAGTGGAAAATAGCCATCCATATGCAAAGAGGCGGGTGAAAACCCGCCTCTCGCACTGGTTACAAGGGTTCCGATCAGTCGGGGTCGTCGTCCTTGAACGTCCGGTGCCCCGAGATCATGGTCGATACGATCGACTGTCGGCTCATGATGTCCTCGCGGATGGCCACATAGATGTGGATCATCATGAAGATCACGATCCACCACATGCCAAGGTGATGGATGGTGTGCAGCGTCTGGCTGGACCCCACCAACGGGATCACCCACCCGAAAAGCTGATCCGCCCAACTGCCAGCGCCCGTGCCTTCGGAATAAAGCGCAAGGCCCGTGACGATCATAAAGCCCACGCCCAGCGTGACGAAGAAGAACATGGCAAGCTGCGCCAGCGGGTTGTGGCCTATGTATTTCTTCGGTTTGCTTTCCAGGAACATGTACCACTTCATCTCGAACCAGACCTCGGCCCACCAGCTGCGTGACCAGAACGGCAGGATAAACAGCTGCCGTGCATGGGTGTTGCCCGCGATCGCCCAGTACATTCGGCCCAGAAATCCGACCGCCAGGATCATACCGGCGGCAAAATGGGCGAACCGGATATAGCCAAATACGAACTGGTCAAAGGCTTCGCCGGTGCCCAGCGATGGCGGCGGCGTGCCAATCAGATAGCCGGTCACACACAGGATCATAATTGCAGCGGCGTTCAGCCAATGCCAGATCCGTACCGGTGCCTCGTACACGTAGACCGAGGTCAGTTTCTTGGCGGTCCGTTCGGCCGGGTCGATGTCTGGCACTTCTGGCAAGGGCGGCGGGGTCAGCCGCTGCTCGATGGCCTTTTCAGTCAGGACATTCATTGCTAGGTCCCCCCTTCAGCCGCGACGCCGACGGTGAAGGCCCCAGACGACCAGTCCCGCCATGATCACCAAGAGTGGTGCGTGATCGGACATGGCGGCCCAATGGCTGATCCCCTCGTAACCCGCCGGGGTCGAATGCCCGGGATGCGAGAACGCTGGTGCGGCCCAAAGCGACAAAAGTGCAGTTGCGTGTTTCATCATCAATCTCCTTAGCGAACCTTCACCGTGGTCAGTTCCTCGCCATCCGGGGACATGACGTGGGTAGAACAGGCCAGGCAGGGGTCGAAACTGTGCAGCGTGCGCAGGATCTCGACCGGCTCTTCGGGGCGCTCCATCTTGGTGTTCATCAGGCTCGCCTCGAACGCACCGATATTGCCCGCGGTGTCACGGGGCGACCCGTTCCAGGTGGTGGGCACGACGCATTGATAGTTCTCGATCCGGGTGTCTTTGATCCGGACCCAGTGTCCCAGCGCGCCGCGCGGTGCCTCGGTCATGCCGACACCCTTGGCCTCTTTGGGCCAGGTCGAAGGCTCCCACTTTTCGACGTTTGCGGTGGTCGAGTCGCCATTGATGACGTTCTTGACCATCTTGTCGAAGAAGTACTTCTGCAGCCGCCCGCAATACTCGGATTCCAGCGCGCGCGCCGCCGTGCGTCCTAGGGTCGAGAACACCGCCTCCAGCGGCAGATCCATGGTGCGCAACAGTCCGTCGACCTGGTCCTTGATGTCTTCGTGGCCTTGCGCATAGCCCACGACATAGCGGGCCAGCGGACCCACCTCCATCGCGTGACCCTTCCAGCGCGGGGCCTTGATCCACGAGTATTTTGCAGCCTCGTCCAACTCCTTGATGTCGGTTTTGGTGCCCTTGGCGTTGGGGCCAAGTTCGTACTTGGCCTCGGTGACGCCGTCCCAGGGGTGCAGTCCTTTACCCGGCTCGCCGTAGGTGTACCAGGAATGATCGACATATTCCTGGATCTGATCTGGATCGCGCGGGTCCACGTCGTGCACCTGTGACAGATCGCCGTTGATGATCGCGCCGCGGGGCAGGTGCAATTGCTCGGGCGAGAAATCGTTGGGATGCTCGGGAATGTCACCATAGGCCAGGCAAGCCTGGCTGGACAGACCACCGCCATAAAGCCAGTTCTTGTAGAACCCGCCGATGGCGATGACATCCGGAATATAGACGTTTTTGTTAAACTCGATGCACTTGTCGATGATCGAGCTGACCAGGTTCAACCGCTCCATGTTGATCGCGCCGGTTGCTCCGTCGCCATCGATATTGATCGGGCAGGGGACCCCGCCGACCAGCCAGTTCGGGTGCGGATTCTTGCCGCCAAAGACCGTGTGGACCTTGACGATCTCTTTTTGCAGATCCAGCGCCTCGAGGTAGTGAGTCGTGGCCATCAGGTCCGCCTCGGGCGGCAGCAGATAGGCCGGATTGTCCCAATATCCGTTCTTGAACAGGCCCAGCTGACCGCTTTCGACGAACTTCTTCAGCCGGTTCTGCACATCGCGGAAATATCCGGGCGAGGACAGCGGATGCGACGGCGAAACCGCCTGTTGCAACTCGGACGTGGCTTTGGGATCGGCCCTCAGCGCGTTGACCGGGTTCACCCAATCCAGCGCATGCAGATGATAGAAGTGCACCACGTGGTCATGGATCTGCAGGTTCAACTGCATGATGTTGCGGATCGAGTTGGCATTGTCGGGGATCATGATCCCCAGCGCATCCTCGACCGCGCGCACGGATGTCAG
>CAYWND010000025.1:0-13241 GCA_964459085.1 uncultured Oceanibium sp.
CAGTCCGTGGGCGACCTCAGCCCCTCCGAATTGGTCAAGATGGGCGTGATCCAGGTGATGGAGGGGCGGCACTGCTTTGAGCATCTGACGGTCGAAGAGAACCTGATGACCGGCGCCTATACCCGCCGCGACGGCAAGGGTGCGGTCGAGGCGGATCTGGAGATGGTCTATTCCTATTTTCCGCGCCTGCAGGAACGCCGCAAAAGCCAGGCGGGCTATACCTCGGGCGGCGAACAGCAGATGTGTGCGATCGGCCGCGCGCTGATGAGCCGTCCGGAAACCGTCCTGCTGGACGAACCGTCGATGGGCCTGGCCCCGCAATTGGTCGAAGAGATCTTTGGCATCGTCAAGGCGCTGAACGAGCAGGAGGGCGTCAGCTTTCTGCTGGCTGAGCAGAACACAAACGTGGCGCTGCGGTTTGCGCACTATGGATATATCCTGGAGTCCGGACGCATCGTCATGGACGGCCCGGCGGCGGAGCTGCGCGAGAACCCGGACGTGAAGGAATTCTACTTGGGGATGGCCGAAGAGGGGCGCAAAAGCTTTCGCGATGTGCGTAGCTATCGCCGACGTAAGCGCTGGTTGAGCTAGGCTAACCTTGCGGTGACCCCTTCGGGGTCGAGTCCCTGAGCCTGGAAAATCCTGCGGATTTCTCCGGGCGGTTTCTGGTCGCTCAGCGGCCTCGAGTGCGGCGCCAATCCCCTGTCAGGCGTTCTGGCTGGCCTCGGCCTTCATTTCGGCAATTCGTGCCAGCGCGTCTTCGCGGGTGGCACGAATGTTGGGGCGGAAGTCCTTGCGTTCGGCCTGACCGCGGATCTCTTTCTCGGTATCTGTCGAGGCGCCGTATCGCACTGACCCCAGCGAGTGTGCCATGTTCAGCCGCTTTCCGCGCTGGCCAAAGGCGATCCAGGCCCGCATTTCGATCCGGCAGTTTTCGTAGTTGACCAGGAAATACCATCTGTCGCGCCCGGTCTGTTCGATCCGCTGTTCGATATGGTCATAGACGGCGTGGACATCCGCGTTTCGGTCGAAATCGAAGTTCGAGAAGTCCACATCCATGATCACTTCGTCCTCGAGAAACGAGATCCGCTTGGCGATGTCGCTGGGTTCGTGGGTCGAAGGCGTTGGCTTGCGCGTCATCCAGTCCGGTCGGGCGCGGCGCAGTTCAGCGATCCTGGCCATTGCGTCGTCGCGGTTGTCAAAAAGATTGGCATCGAACGCCTCGGTCCCGGCGCGGCGCTCGATCTCGGCCTTGGTCTCGGGCGAGGCATCGTAGCGAACCGAGCCCAGCGAGTGCGTGACATTCAGACGCTTGCCACGTTGCGAGTGGGCCAACCATGCCGATGGCATGATCCGGCAATTGCGGTAATTTACCAGGAAGAACCATCGGGTCCGGCCGGTTTCAGCAATCCGTTCCTCGATGCGGTCATAAAACTTACCGACGACGACCGGATCTTCCAACGTAAGATCCGAAAAGTCCGCCTCCATTGTTTCCGTCTCGGCATCGAAGTGGATGCGGTCGTCTACCTTGTCTGGCATGTCGTACGTCTCCCCAAGCGGTGCGCCGGGCCGGGCGCCATTCCGCTGTCACGTGTAAGAGACGCACAGATCTGTATGCAAATGTACACATCGACGCTGCGCGGAACTGCCGCGCCCCTCTTTTGGGTTTCATCCCCAGAGTGTTGATTTTTTAACAAAAACCCGTCACCCAGAGAGAAACGGAGGCCATGCTGGCATGAGCGAGTATTTTGATCTGCTGGAGCTGCGCAGCGCCGACCAACGTGAGGCCGAGCAGCTGGAGGCCTTGCGCAATTTGGCGACATTTGCGATCGAGCATTCCCCTGCCGTGGCCCAGCAACTGGACGGGATTGATGTTTCGACGCTGGTGGCCGTGTCGGACCTGACGCGAGTGCCGCTTCTGCGCAAGTCCGATCTGGGCTCGCGGCAGGCCGAGGCGCCGCCGTTCGGTGGGTTTGCCACCCGGCAACCCAGCCATTTTCGTAATATCTTCATGTCACCGGGTCCGATTTTCGAACCCGGCAGCGACCAGCGCGACTGGTGGCGATTGGGACGTTTTCTGCATGCCGCCGGGTTGCGGATGGGCGATATCATCCAGAACTGTTTCAGTTATCACCTGACGCCTGCTGGCCACATGTTCGAAAGCGGTGTGGCGGCGATCAGCGCCACGGTCGTGCCCGCAGGCACCGGCCAGACGGAACTGCAGGTCCAGGCCGCAAAGGCTGCGGGCGTGACGGCCTATGCCGGGACCCCGGACTATCTCAAGTCAATATTAGAGAAAGCCGACGATCTCGACGTGCCGCTGCAGATAACCAAAGCTGCTGTTTCGGGGGGCGCGCTGTTTCCGTCGCTGCGGAGCTATTATGGCGATCGCGGGATTTCGTGCCTGCAATGCTATGCGACCGCGGATCTGGGGCTGATTGCCTACGAAACCAGTGCCATGGACGGTATGGTGCTGGACGAAGGTGTGATCGTCGAGATTGTGCGCCCCGGTACTGCCGATCCGGTCCCCGAAGGCGAAGTGGGCGAGGTCGTGGTGACAGTGCTCAACGCGGACTATCCGCTGATCCGGCTGGCGACCGGTGACCTCAGTGCCATCATGCCGGGGCAAAGCCCATGTGGGCGGACCAATACTCGCATCCGCGGCTGGATGGGCCGCGCGGACCAGACGGCCAAGGTCAAAGGCATGTTCGTGCGCCCCGAACAAGTCGCAGCACTTGCGCAGCGCCACCCCGACGCGGGGCGGATCCGGATCGAAGTCACCCGTGCCAACGAGCAGGATGTTCTGACCGTTCTGGCCGACGGCGCGGATGTGGATCTGGGCGCGGTCGAGGGCAGCCTGCCGGAAATCCTGAAGCTGCGCGGCCAGGTGAAGCGGGTTGAGCCTGGAAGTTTGCCCAATGACGGTAAGGTAATCGACGACAAACGGGACTATGACTGAAACCACACTGGCTTCAAGTTTCGGACACAGTTGTTTTGCATAACGCGGGCTTGCGCGACTAGATTACCGGTCACGACATAGGAGGTACGGCAATGCCCCCGTTTGGCGTTCGCTGCGCTGCGGTTGTCGCGGCAACAGTCCTGTTACTGGGTCCTGCATTGGCGCTGGCCGCCGATCGCGCCCTTGTCATATCGAATCCCGCAACCTTGCCGGATGACCAGGCCGCTTTTGTGGCAGCGGCACACCGGGAACTGGTCGAAAGCTATGTCGCGGCCGGGTACGAGACCACTGAAGGTATCGACCTGCGCCGGGACGAGTTTGCGCGTATCCTTGGGTTGTTCGAAGGGTCGGCGCGCTCGGCTGATCGGATCGTCATCCACTTTGTCGGCGCTGCCGTTTCGGTGTCCGAGGCGACCGGCCTGATCCCCGTGGGCGCGAGTGTCGATACAAGGACCGCCGCGGTGTTCGAGACGGTGCCTTTGTCGCTGCTGATGGATATCGCCGCCTTGCGCCCTAACGCGTCGGTCGTGGCGCTGGCAATACCACCTTATCCCCCGACCGAGGCAGCCGGGTTTGCCAATGCAAGCCACCTCTACCAGGTCCCCGAGGGAGTGCTTGTGGTCCGCGGAGAGGCACGCGCCGTCTTTGCCGTGGTGACGGAGCAGATGTTGTCTCAGGCCCTGCCGATCAATCGCATCCCGGATGCCGGAAACGGCGTGCGGTTCGAAGGCGCTGTGACCAGCAGCCTGTCGCTGGGGCCAGCGCCAGGATCCGACGCGGCCTCGATATCCGCCTCGACGTCCGCCCAGGATGATGACAGTGACCTTGTGGAGCAGGCCCTGTGGGAGCTTGCCAACAGATCTCAGAACCCGGCAATCGCCGAAGCCTATCTGCAGCGATACCCTGCCGGTCGATTTGCCGACGAGGCGCGTGCGCTGGCCGAACGCGCGCCCGAAAACCAGACCCCGGAAGCGCGGGAGACCAGCCTTGATCTTTCCGCTACCGCGCGGCGGCGGATCCAGCAGGACCTGACCGACCTGGGGTTCGATACGCGTGGCGTTGACGGGGTATTCGGTCCCGGAACCCGGCAGGCGATCCGGGCTTGGCAACGATCGGCGAATTTCAGTCCCACAGGGTATCTGACGCGCCGTCAGATCACGGTGATGGAACGCGATGCCGTCGCCCGCAGCGCGGATTTGCGCGAGCAGGCGCTGCGCGTCGAACAGGAAGAGCGTCAGGCTGATACCAGCTATTGGCGCGAGACAGGTGCCACCGGGCAAGAGGCTGACCTGCGGCGTTATCTGGATCGGTATCCCAAAGGCATCTACTCGGCCCGCGCACGGGATGATCTGGAACAACTGCGCCTGAGGGCCGAGCACGAAAAGCTGGAACTGGAACGCAGCGCTTGGATCGTTGCCGAGGAACTGGACACCTTGCGCGGCTACCGTGCCTTTTTGGAAAGCTACCCCAGCGGTGTCTTCGCAGAGCAGGCGCAAGAGCGTATCCAGTCGCTGCGCCAGGCGGCAGCCGACAACAGCAGGATCGAACAGTACCGTCAAGATGAACTGGAGCTGGGCCTGAACACCTCCAGTGCAGCAGTCCTGCAGCGCAGGCTTTCGGCCCTGGGCTATGACATTGGTCTCGTTGACGGCAAGATCGACCGGCGAACACGTTCTGCCATCGCGCAGTTCCAGCAACGCGAGGGATTGAGCGTCACCGGATATCTCGACCCCACGACAATCCAGCGGCTGATTATCGCGACCAGCGGATGATCTCCATGGGCCGGGCAGCGCTGACATAAAGCGTTGGTCTTTGTGACTTTGCACGGAAAGGTATTCGCGCCTAGAGTCCTTTGTGGCAACGGGGAGGGAACGCCAATGACAGGTCGGCCTGTACGAAAGGGCATTGCGGCGATCATGCTGCGTCTGTTGATGGGGGTGGGGCTTGTCCTGTTGGGTTGGGGCAGTGCGCTGGCCGCCGATAAGGCGCTGGTGGTGACGCTGGCCGGACCGAAACCTGGTGCGGCTCAGCGGGTGCTGCAGGGTAGTCATCGCCAGCTTGCAACGCTCTATCGTCAAGCCGGATACGAAACGGTTGCGGTTTTTGGCGTGAACAAGTCCGGCATTCAGCAGGCAGTGCGGAGGTTCGAGGCCGGGCTAGGCGACGCGGACCGGATCATCGTGCACGTCGTAGGGCCGACGATCTCGGTGGGCCGCGAAAGCTGGCTGCAACCCTCGGGCGCAAGCGTTGGGACGCGGACCGATCTGCAGATGACGGGAATTCCGTTTTCGCTGTTCCTGAACCTTGCAGCGACCCGGCCGGGCCAAAACCTGGTCGTTCTGGGTACGCCATCTGCGCCCGCCAAGGCCGCAGCCGCCTATGCCAACGCAAGCCACGTCTATGATGTCCCCCACGGAGTGACAGTGATGCAGGGGGTCGCACCGAATGTTCAGACGGTGATGCAGCGCGATATTATCGGTCAGGGTCTGGCGGTTCGAGAGATCCCGGACGACGAAAACGGGGTGCGGTTTGACGGTGACGTGTCGAACGGATTGGTCCTGTCGGCGATACCCGATCCCGCACCGCAGGAACCGGAATTGCAGCCGGTCAACCCGGTGGAAGAGGCGCTGTGGGCCCTTGCCAAGGAAAGCGGCGAGGCGGATATCCTGCAGGCCTATCTGGATCGTTATCCCGATGGCCGCCATGTCGCTGAAGCAACGGCAATGCTGCGCGAGGCGGTACGGCCTGCCAGCCCCGAAGACATCGAAGGAGCCCTGAACCTGACGCGCGACCAGCGTCGGCGCGTCCAGCAGAATCTTACGACCCTTGGGTTTGATACGCGGGGCGTGGATGGCATTTTCGGTCGCGGAACCCGCGATGCGGTGCGTCGCTGGCAGATCGCGGAACGATATGACCCCACGGGGTATCTGGATCGCGACCAGTTGGACGATCTCGAGTCGCTCGCCAGTGCCCGCGAGGCCGAGTTGAAGGCCGAAGAGGAACGCCAGCAGCGACAAGAGCGAATTGCAGATCGCGCCTATTGGCGCCAAACCGGCCAATCAGGCGAGCGGGTTGATCTGGGACGTTATCTCGATAGATACCCCGAAGGCCTGTTTGCGGATCGCGCCCGCGAGGAACTGGCGGTCTATCGCGAGGCCGAGGTCGAAGAGGCCTGGGATGCGACCCGTCAGATCGATACCGCGGACGGCTATGCGGCGTTCCTGCGCGATTATGACGACAGCGTCTATGCGGACGAGGCCCGCGCGCGACTGAATGCACTGCAAGGTGTGCTGCAAGGCGATGCCTTGCGGCGCGCGCAGGCAGAAGAGCGCGCGGTGGGGTTGAACGTGGCCAGCATTCTTTTGATGGAACAGCGTTTGCGCAACCTCGGCTATGCACCTGGCCGTATCGATGGGCGAATAGACGAGAACACCCGCAAAGCGATTGCCGCCTTCCAGCGGGCGCAAGAGTTGCGGGTTACCGGCTATGTCGATCAGGACACCATCCGTCGACTGATTGTCACGCCGAACCGTTAGCGACCGGGCAGTTCGAAACCCCAATGGCCGAAGGGTCCCGTAAACGACAAACGCCGCCCTTGGGGGCGGCGCTTTGGCATTCGATGATTGCGGGTTTCAGCCCTGGCGGGCCTTGAACCGGCGCTGGGTCTTGTTGATCACATAAACCCGTCCCTTGCGGCGCACCACGCGGCAGTCGCGATGGCGGCTCTTGAGGGAGCGAAGCGAGTTTCTGACCTTCATGGCCTCTCTCCTTTTCGAGCGGCGCTTGCGGATTGCGCCTTGGTTCAAAATGGTGGGCGTAACTGGGATTGAACCAGTGACCCCTTCGATGTCAACGAAGTGCTCTACCGCTGGGCTATACGCCCGATGTCTCGGTGAGCGGTTTCTATAAAAGGAAGCGGTGGCGTGTTCAAGACCTTTTGCAAGCGCCGTGAATGCACTACTGTAATGCCATCAGACCGGAGCAGCCAACCACAGTGACCCGCCCTTTTAAGCTACTCGAACCCGGGACCTATGCATCGCCTGCGGTGTTCAGTTCGCCGCATTCGGGCGCGCGGTATCCTGCGGATTTCCTGGCGACGGCGGACCTGGATCCGATGGAAATTCGGTCGTCCGAGGATGCGCATGTCGATCGGTTGTTCGCGTCCGCGCCGGACTATGGTGCGCCACTGCTGGCTGCGATGCTGCCGCGGGCCTATGTGGACCTGAACCGGTCCGCAGACGAGCTTGACCCCGCCCTTGTTTCTGGCGCGCAACGGCGCGGCGCCAACCCGCGGGTTTCCGCTGGACTGGGCGTCATCCCGCGTGTCGTGGCCGAAGGGCGTCCGATTCGGTCCGGCAAAATCCCGATGCGCGAGGCGCTAAAGCGTCTGCGGCTGGCCTATCATCCCTATCATGACCAGCTGGATGCGCTGCTTCGCGCGCAGCGCGAGGTCTTTGGCATGGCGATCCTGTTCGACTGCCACTCGATGCCGCATGATGCGCTGTCGTCCGCGCCGCTTGTACGCGGACAAAGGCCCGATGTGATCCTGGGGGACAGATTTGGCGCGGCCTGCGCACGCTGGATCATCGACGAGGTCGCGGCGCTGTTTGCGGCCAACGGGTTCATCGTGGCCCGAAACGCGCCGTTCGCAGGCGGTTTCATCACCCAGCACTATGGGCGTCCGTCGCGTGGGATACACGCGCTTCAAGTCGAGATTGACCGCGCGCTTTATATGGATGAACGCACCCTTGCGTTGCGGCCCGACATTGATCACCTGGAAAGCCGCCTGACCCGGGTGATTGCCGGGATGGCGGAAATCGGGGACGCGGCCACACCTCTGGCTGCCGAGTAACCCCTTTCACAAAAACAAAAAAAGGGCCGTGTCATGGACACGGCCCAAGTCTAGGGAGGAAACGCCCGGAACGGGCGCGTGATGCAGCGCATCAACGATTTCCAATTTATAGTGCGCCGCAACATGGTCAACTGTGCAGGCGCAAAAAAACTGGAAATGACGCCGGATTGCCTGGATTTGTATCATTTTTGGTTAATTCTGGACTGATCAAGGCGAGGTACGTACCGCAAAATGATGCGGAATTGAGCATCTGCACGAAAAAACTGCGACATAATCCGTGGATTCGCCCCGACTCAGTCAGTTCAGTGCCCGCCCTTTGACAATCGAGTCACTGCCAAACCGGGCACGAATGCGATCCGTGGCGCGTTCGGCACGATCTTGCAGGTCCGCTTTCGGGTCCAGCAGATCCGGCGAGGCTTCCATTGCACCTGCATCTGACAAGTCGGACAAACCAACCCCGATCAGGCGGAACGGCCCTTCGCCGATCGCGCGGTCCAGCAGGGATTTCGCGGCCGTGTGCAAGCGCGAGGCCATCTGCGTCGGATCGCTCAACGACACTCGCCGCGTCAGCAAACGGTGGTCCGAACGTTTGAGCTTCAACACGACAACACGCCCCGCGATCTCGCGCGCCTTCGCGCGGTCCGCGACCTTTTCCGACAGACGCCAGAGATGCCCGTCAAGCAAAGTGGGATCTGCCGTGTCTTCGGAAAAGGTGGTTTCGTTTGATAGGCTTTTGACAGGCGCCCGCGCCGAGACCGCGCGATAGTCCATTCCGCGCGCCAGATGCCACAGCCTGTCCCCCATGGCGCCATAGCGGCGGGCAAGATCCTTGCGATCACGGCGTTTCAGGTCGCGGATTGTACGGATCCCATCGCGTTCCAGCGAATGTCGGAAGGCATGGCCCACACCCCAGATGATCCCGACATCCTGTTGTTCGAGGAAGGCTTCGGTTTCCTGCCGACCGATTACTGAAAACCCCCGCGGCTTTTCCAAGTCCGAGGCGATCTTGGCCAGAAACTTGTTGTGGCTCAGGCCCACCGAAGCGGACACACCGACCTCGGCCTCGATACGGTTGACCAGGCGCGCCATCAGCACGGCAGGTGGGGCGCCGTGCAGCCGTTCGGTGCCTGTCAGATCCAAGAACGCCTCGTCCAAGGACAAGGGTTCGACGACCGGGGTCAGGTCCTCCATCATGTCGCGGATCTGGCGCGAGACTGCTGCGTAAACCCCCATCCGTGGGCGCACCACTACCGCCTCGGGGCATAGATCCAGGGCCTTGAACATCGGCATTGCCGAGCGTACCCCTTTGATCCGGGCGATATAGCAGGCGGTCGACACGACGCCCCTGCGGCCCCCTCCGATGATCACCGGCTTGTCGCGGATATCCGGATTGTCCCGCTTTTCCACGCTGGCATAGAAAGCGTCGCAGTCCATGTGTGCGATGGACAGATCGGTCAGCTCGGGATGCACGCTGAGACGCGGGCCGCGGCAGGATGGGCAGCGGTCCGTGGCGTCAGAGAGGATCAGGCAGTCGCGGCAAAGGCTGGCCATGGGGCAAGCGTATCATGCCGGGCAACCGGTGTCCGCAGGGAACGTGTGAACGAGTGATCCGACGCCACCCCAGCCTTAGGGAGACGGATCTGCCTCGACGGCTCGCCGATAAAGGTGCCAGGTCGAGTGTCCAAGAACGGGGAAGACCAGCAGCATCCCCAGGAATGCCGGGATCATCGCGACAAGGATCAGGGTTCCAACGATACCGCCCCAGACCAGCAGCGGCCCGCGGTTTGCATTGAAGGTCTGCACACTGACGATCATGGCGCTGATCACGTCGATGTCGCGGTCCAGGATCATCGGAACCGAAACCACGGTGACCATGAACAGAACAAGGGCCAGAGCGCCCCCGGCGACCGTGCCGATTGCCAGCATCAGCAGGCCTTCGGGCGTGACAAGCATCCCGGCCGAATTGATGATCGTCGTGATTGTGGCCAGGCCAAAGGTCAGCGCAAAGATCATGTGCGCGATATAGACCCAGAACAGGTAGAAAAAGATCGTCAGCGCCACCAGGAACGGCGTTTGCCGTCCTCTCTCGTCAATCACAACCTTAAGGACCGCGCGCCAATCCAGGTCCAGGCCCGTTTCGCGGCGGCGGCTGACCTCGTAGAGGCCCATGGCCAGGAACGGGCCGACCAGCGGGAAGCCGACGGCGAAGGGGATCACCCAGATCGAGGCATCCCAGACGGTAAGCTGCAGAAAGATCACCAGTCCGATGACAGTGAAGATCGCCGCAAAGAACAGCCCGAACGATGGGGAAGCGCGAAAGTCCGCAAGTCCCAGCCTAAGGGCGTCTTGCACATCCGAGACGGTGATCTGTAGCGGCTTGGGCAATGGTTTCGGCGCGGCGGCGTCCGTCATTTGATCCCTCCGGTCTGGCCGCGCGATACATGCCACGCGGGCGTGTCACGATCAGGATACCATGGTCCGGAGGCTGCGGCCACGCTGGGCTTAGGGCAGTTCGGCCAGTATGGCACGCGCCGCTGCTGCGGGATCTTGTGCCTGCCAGACCGGTCGACCGACAACGATGTGATCCGCGCCCTCGGCGATGGCATTTGCCGGAGTGGCGATGCGTTTCTGATCACCGGCGGCGCTGCCCAGCGGCCGGACACCGGGTGTGACGATCAGCTTACCATCCGCTTCGGGCAGGGACCGGATCATACGTGCCTCCTCGGCCGAGGCGATCACGCCGTCCGCACCTGCCAACAGCGCCAGACGGGCGCGTTCGCACACAATATCTGCGACCGCGCCGTCACGGACCAGCGCCAGGTCCAGATCATCACGGTCCAGCGAGGTCAGGACCGTCACGGCCAGGATCTTGGTGCCGGAATTGGCGCGGCCTGCGGCGGCGGCGTGCACGACATGCGGATCGCCATGCACGGTCAGAAAGTCCAGGTCATAGCGGCACAGCCCCTCGACCGCGCGTTCCACTGTCGCCGAAATATCGAACAGCTTCATGTCCAGAAAGACCCGCTTGCCTTTCTGTTTCAACTCGTCCGCCAACGCCAGTCCACCGCCGGTCAGCATGCCCAGCCCGATTTTGTAGAAGGTAACATCGTCGCCAAGTGTTTCGACCAGGCGCAAACCCTCCAGCGCGTTGGGCACATCCAGGGCAACGATCAGGCGGTCATTTGGGGTCATTGGTGGTGCTCCTCTTGCCCGGGGTTATGCGCCCGCTGGCTGCCCGGCGCAAGCGATCCGGTCAGTGGGAGATTGCCGCAGCCCCCCCTTGGGTCCTGACCATGGCTTGAAGACGAGGGCGCGAAATCCCATGTGCTAGGTATCCCAGAGGCTCGGACGCATGGGCTGCCCCAGGCGGGCATGTGTCGGTGAGCGCTTGACGAGAAGGAGAGACCGATGAACTTCGAGAAGTTCACCGAACGCGCACGCGGATTCGTGCAGGCCGCGCAGACCATCGCGATGCGCGAAGACCACCAGAGATTTCAACCCGAGCATCTGCTCAAGGCACTGCTGGACGACGACCAGGGGCTGGCTGCGAACCTGATCAAGCGGGCAGGGGGCGATCCTGCACGTGCTATCGGTGCGGTCGAGGACGCACTGGCCAGGATCCCGCGGGTCGAGGGGGGGCAGGGCCAGGTCTATCTCGACACGCAGACAGGTAAGGCGTTGGACGAGGCGCAGAAGCTGGCCGACAAGGCAGGCGACAGCTATGTCACCGTCGAGCGTATGCTAACCGCGCTGGCGGTCACCAAGTCGGGCGCCAGGGATGCCCTGTCCGAGGCGGGCGTGACCGCCCAGTCGCTAAACGCGGCGATCGAAGATTTGCGTAAGGGGCGTACAGCAGATTCGGCCTCGGCCGAAGACACGTTCGAGGCGTTGGAGAAATATGCCCGCGATCTGACCGAAGCAGCGGCCGAGGGCAAGATTGACCCGATCATCGGCCGGGACGAGGAAATTCGCCGCGCCATGCAGATCCTGTCGCGCCGAACCAAGAACAACCCCGTTCTGATCGGTGAGCCTGGGGTGGGCAAGACCGCGATCGCCGAGGGGCTGGCGCTGAGGATCGTCAACAAAGACGTGCCTGAAAGCCTTCAGAACAAAAAGCTGATGGCGCTGGACATGGGCGCGTTGATCGCAGGTGCCAAGTACCGCGGCGAGTTCGAAGAACGGCTGAAAGCGGTTTTGAACGAAGTTCAGCACGCCGCCGGAGAGATCATCCTCTTTATTGACGAGATGCATACGCTGGTCGGCGCAGGTAAGTCCGAAGGGGCGATGGATGCCTCGAACCTGCTGAAACCGGCGTTGGCGCGGGGCGAGTTGCACTGTGTGGGCGCGACCACGCTGGATGAGTACCGCAAACATGTCGAAAAGGACGCCGCCCTGGCGCGGCGGTTCCAGCCGCTGTTTGTGTCCGAACCGACCGAGCAGGACACCATTTCGATCCTGCGCGGTATCAAGGAGAAGTACGAGATCCACCACGGGGTTCAGATCTCGGACCGGGCACTGGTATCTGCGGCGACCTTGAGCCACCGCTATATCACGGACCGGTTTCTTCCGGACAAGGCCATCGACCTGATGGACGAGGCCGCCAGCCGCATCCGCATGGAGGTCGACAGCAAGCCCGAGGCGCTGGATGCGCTGGACCGCGACATCATGCAGAAGCAGATCGAGGCCGAGGCGTTGAAAAAGGAAAACGATCCGGCGTCTAAGGATCGGCTGGAAAACCTCGAGGCCGAGTTGGTCGAGTTGCAGGAACAGTCAGCCGAAATGACCGCCGCCTGGCAGGCCGAGCGTGACAAGCGTGCGGGTGCCCGGGACGTTAAGGAGGAATTGGACCGCGCTCGTGCCGAGCTGGATCAGGCCAAGCGCGAGGGCAATCTGGCCCGTGCCGGTGAGTTGCAGTTCGGCGTGATCCCGAACCTGGAAAAGCGCCTAGAGGATGCGGACGAGGCCGAAGCGGCCGGCGGCGAGGATCGGGTGCTGCCCGAGCACGTTGCCTCGGTCGTGGAACGCTGGACGGGTATCCCGGTCGACAAGATGCTGGAGGGCGAGAAAGAAAAGCTGCTGCGGATGGAGGACGAGATCGGCAAGCGCGTCGTCGGCCAGCGTGATGCGGTCGTTGCGGTGTCCAATGCGGTGCGCCGGGCGCGCGCTGGGCTGTCCGATCCCAATCGCCCCATGGGCAGTTTCCTGTTCCTGGGCCCCACGGGTGTCGGCAAGACCGAACTGACAAAGGCGTTGGCCGAGTTCCTGTTCGATGACGATACCGCCATGACCCGCGTGGACATGTCCGAGTTCATGGAAAAGCACAGCGTCGCGCGTCTGATCGGCGCCCCGCCGGGCTATGTCGGCTATGACGAAGGCGGCGTTCTGACCGAGGCTGTGCGGCGCCGTCCGTATCAGGTTGTCCTGTTTGAC